>JBBSFO010000315.1:0-6176 GCA_038238655.1 Thermomicrobiales bacterium
ACGGTCGCGGAACGTTATGTAGTGTACACGATCTGTCCATGTATGTCAGTACATATTTTGTGGAATAGTTGCGTCTTCTTTGCGGTGCGAATGCGGAACCCATATGGTAGAGTTGGATGCGAGAACGGGTGAAGGCAAAGGCGTATGGATGCCGCATGGACGAACTTAATGGAATGAATGCTCCGTGTGCGGCAAACGAAGATGCGCCTGCATCCCACGCACACGAACTGCGCGATTGGGTGGCCGACGCAGCACCGATTCTCGTCGTCGTCGTCGCGACGATCTACCTCGTCGGGTTCTCACTCTTCCGGCAGAATTGGTCATCCCTGCTGATTTTCGTGCCGATCTTTATCGTCGCCGCCTGGATTGGACGGTTGCGCTCATTCGCGGTGACGTGGGTGCCGCTCGCCGTCTTTCTGGACGCCTTCGCGCGGTTACGGGGCGTCGCGGACAATACGGGCATCCCGATTCACCATACGGCGGCGCTGGAAATAGATCGGCGTCTCTTCTTCGGCACTGTGCCAACGGTTTGGCTCCAGAATCGCTTAACGATTCCCAAGCACTTTCGCTGGTATGACTATGTGGCCACCAGTATGCATTGGAGTCATTTCGTCATGCCGATGGTGATTTTGTTCACCCTTTGGCTCAAATATCCGGCGTTTTTTCGCCGCTATCTGATTGCGTTTGTGGTGCTGACGACGATCGTGCTCGACATCTATTTCCTTTTTCCCGCCGCACCGCCATGGATGGCCGCGCGGGAGGGCTATTTGCCCCACCTCGCCCGGCCGATGGTGGATATCGCGGTGCAGGCGAATCAAAGCCTGTTTGGTAGCGTCTATGCGACAATCGGCGCGAGCAACGACGTCGCAGCGATGCCTTCGCTGCACGCGTCCTATCCGCTCCTCGCCTGTGTCATGTTCTGGCCGGTGTCGCGCAAACTGGGCTGGCTGGGGCTGGTCTATTTTCTGATGATGAGCGTCGCGCTCGTCTACCTGGCGGAGCACTATGTGATTGATATTCTTGCCGGAACGGCCTGCGTGCTCGTCAGCTCCCGGATCGCCTACGCCATTGATCGCCGCATGTCGCCCTTGCCGCAGCGTCGCCCGATCCGTGAGCCTGCACACGTCGTCGTTCATACCGACGTGCCCATCCCGGTTCCCGCACCGTGAGCGGGCCGCTGACAATCACCACCGTCGAAGTTGATGGTACAGTCACGCGCCCGTTGCGGTTCGGCGGCTTGCCGGGCGACGCGCTGCATGCCGCACTGCGGGAGGCGATGCTCAAACGCGGCTGCCTGCGGGACCGCGCGCATAAGGGCGAGTGCATGAATTGCGCCCTTCTACCCCAGTGTGGGGTTTGGCCCATCGTTGCGCCCGCCGATCCGACACGGCGGCAACGCGGCGCCTACATCCGCCCGTTCGTCCTCCGGTTGCCCGAAATGAAGGCGGGCGGGCTGCCCGTCGGCGCGCGGATCACGTATGGCATGACCCTCGTGCAGGATCGGACCTTTCCTGCGCTCTGGGAGGCATACGCGCTCGCATTTGTGCAGGCCGCGATCCAGCTCGCCGAGTGGGGATTTGGCCTTGCCGTCCGTGAGGGCGAGCAGGCGGCCCGGCGGGGCGCGATTTCAGTCGGTCGCGTACGGTGGGTCAATCCAATCAGCCATGAAACCGAACCTTTCGCTGCAAAGGTCACGTCGCCGATTCCGCCGCTCACCGCGACCTTCGCGCCTGACGAGAGTGCGGAAACGAGCGACGCAGTGGAGGACCACACGCTCACTTTTCTGACGCCGACGCGCCTGGTAGCAGCCGGCACGACGCTGCAACGGCCCGCGCCGGATGTCCTGCTCCGCCGCATTGCTGAACGGCTCGACAGCGTCGCGGCGGCGGTCGGTGCGGATGAACCCCGTCTCTTGAACGACGATTCCTTTATGGCGGCACTCGCACGCCTCGAACTGCGCGACGATGCAACGCAGTGGGTCGGCGACGAGGCGCGTGGCGGATTCGTCGGCAGCGCGACCTTGATGGGACCGCCGGACGATTTGGCACGGATCGCTGCAGTCTTGCGGTGGGGCGCGGCGCTCGGCGTTGGGAAAGGGACAATGCAGGGTGCGGGCCGTTTCGTCGTTGGCACCGTTCCGTCAACCGACCGCATCACATTCGTTGCTGAATCCCCACGGCCTGCCGCGCCCATTGCCCGGCCCGCGTCCGGCCCGGCTGCGCGATCGTCGCGCCGCCCGGATGCTACGCCGCGTCGCCGCAATCGAAAGCGCTAGCGCGAACGTCGTGTGTACGCTACTCAGCCACGGGGAAGTTCACGCGCTGCGATGTCGCGGCGATAGGTGACTCCCTCGAAGTGGATACGCGCGGCACTCGCGTAGGCGCGGTCGCGGGCATCCTTGAGGGTTGGAGCGACGGCGGCAACGGTGAGGACGCGTCCGCCGCTTGTCACGACCCCGCCAGTTTCGTCGCGTTTCGTTCCGGCATGAAAGACAAGTGCATCGGGGCCGAGAGCGTCGAGGCCAGCAATCGGCAGGCCGACCGGATACGTGCCGGGATAGCCCCCCGATGCCAGGACGACACCGACGCACGCGCCGCCATGCCAGCGAACGGTTTCCGCGACACTCGCCAACCGCCCATGCGCGGTCGCCTCGCAGAGCGCGAGCAAATCGGCGTCGAGCAGCGGCAGGATCACCTGCGTTTCAGGGTCGCCAAAGCGGCAGTTGTATTCGATCACTTTCGGGCCGTCCACCGTCAGGATAAGGCCCGCATACAGGACGCCGCGATAGACGATGCTTTGCGCGGCAAGAGCGCGGGCCGTTGGGCGGAGAATCTCGTCCATGATGCGCGCGAGCATCGCGTCGTCCACGAGCGTGGTCGGTGCGTATGCGCCCATGCCGCCGGTATTCGGCCCGGTGTCGCCCTCGCCGATCCGCTTGTGGTCGCGCGCGGGGAGGAGCGGCACGACCGTCTCGCCGTCCACAAGCGCCAGCACAGAGACTTCATCGCCCATCAGGAATTCCTCGATCAGCACCGTCTGCCCCGCCGTACCAAACGCGCCGCCCTCCAACGATTCGCGCACGGCGATCTCAGCTTCACGTCGCGTCGCGCAGATCGTCACGCCCTTGCCCGCCGCGAGGCCATCGGCTTTGACAACAACGGGGTAGACGCGCTCTTCCAACGCAGGAAGAGCGCGCTGGATGTCGGAAAAGGTCTCTGCCCGCGCGGTCGGCACACCGGCACGACGCAGGAGGTCTTTCGTCCATGTTTTGCTGCTTTCGATCCGCGCGCCGTCCTGGCCAGGCCCGAAGCAGGGAATTGCGTGCGCCCGGAGGGCATCGGCGAGGCCCCGTGCCAATGGCTCCTCCGGCCCGACAATGACGAGCGCAGCACGCTCGCGTGTGGCAAGGGCGACAACGGCTTCCACATCATTTGCGGCGACGGCGACATTGCGAAACCGTTGCCCGCTTCCCGCGTTGCCGGGCGCGATGATCACTTCCGCGCAATTCGGCGACTGCGCGATCTTCCAGGCGAGGGCATGTTCCCGCGCGCCATTGCCGACGATGAGAATGCGGCTAGGCATGCCCCTCTCCTAACCCTCTCCTCATCTCACTCCCACTCAATCGTCGCGGGGGGTTTGGAGGTGATGTCATAGGTGACACGGTTGACGCCGGAGACCTCGTTGACGATGCGGTTGCTCATCCGTGCCAGCACGTCATAGGGAATGCGCGCCCAGTCGGCGGTCATCGCGTCCTCGCTCGTCACGGCGCGGATAGCGATTGCCTCCGCGTAGGTCCGGTCGTCGCCCATCACGCCGGTACTCTCGACGGGCAGAAGGACGGCGAAGTATTGCCAGATTGTGCGATCCAATCCCGCCGCTTCGATCTCGGCCCGCACGATTACATCTGCGCCGCGCAACGTTTCCAGCCGCGCGTCGGTGATCGCGCCGAGGCAGCGGATGGCAAGGCCGGGGCCAGGGAAGGGCTGGCGATTGACAATCGCGTCCGGCAGGCCGAGCGCGCGACCCGCCGCGCGCACTTCGTCCTTGAACAGATGGCGGAGCGGTTCAACGAGCGTGAACTGCAAATCCTTCGGCAGGCCACCGACATTGTGATGCGTCTTGATCTTCGTCGCGGCTTTTGTGTCCGAGGTCGTGCTTTCGATCACATCGGGATACAGCGTTCCTTGCGCGAGGAATTGGAAGGGACCATGGTTCTTCGTTTCCGCATCGAAGACACGGATAAAGGCTTCGCCGATGATCTTCCGCTTCTTTTCAGGATCGGTCACGCCGCTCAGTCGCTCGAGAAATCGCTCAGAGGCATCCACATGGACCAGTTCGATGTGAAAGGCGTCGCGGAAGGTGTGGACGACCTGCGCCGCCTCGCCTGTGCGGAGCAGGCCGTTGTCCACGAAAACGCAGGTCAGCCGGTCGCCAATCGCCCGATGGACGAGGACGGCTGCGACGGACGAATCCACGCCGCCCGAAAGCGCGCAAAGCACGCGCCCGTGCTCCCCAACCTTCGCGCGGATGTCCGACACCGTCTGATCCACGAAGTTCGCGCTCGTCCAGTTGCCCGTGCAGCCGCAGACATCGAAAAGAAAATTGCGCAGCAGCGCCGTTCCTTCGCGTGTGTGGACGACTTCGGGGTGAAAGAGGACGGTCGAAATGCGCCCATTCGTGGCAGCGGCGACAGGCGCGGTTGGCGACGACGCGAGCACCTGCCAGCCGGGCGGCGGCGCGGCAATCGAGTCGCCGTGGCTCATCCAGACATCGAGATGCCTCGACAGACCGGTGAAAATACGACCGTCAGCGGAGACATCCACCGATGCGGGGCCATACTCCGGGTGTCCTTCCCTCCGCACATCCCCACCGAGGGCGTGAAAGAGCGCCTGCATCCCGTAGCAGATGCCGAGAATCGGAATCGGGATGTCCTGCGTCAGTAACCAGTCCGGCAACTGCGGCGCGCCTGGTTCGTAGACGCTTTTTGGCCCGCCGGAAAGGATGATTCCCTTCGGATTGAGCGCGGCGATCTTCTCCCACGGAGCGTCATGCGGGACGAGTTCGCTGTAGACATGCAGTTCACGCACGCGCCGGACAATCAGTTGCGCCGTCTGCGAGCCGAAATCCACGACGACGATTGAGGACTGAGGGGCAATTTTTGCCTGCTGCCTGCTGCCTGCTGCCTGCTCGCCCTCACTCATTGCTCGTTGCTCATTGCTCATTGCTCTCCTTCCCGAGATAGACGTATTGGGTATCGTATTGCCAATCGTGGATCGCGGCGATGTCCGCGTCTAATCGGGGTGCGAGGGGGTCGAGGAACTTTGCCATATGGATGTCCACCACGTCACGGTCGTCGAGGCCAAGCGCGCCGCACAGACTGTCGAGCGCGATCTTCAGGCCACCGTCGAGGTCGCGCCGACGCGGCGACGTGAAGTGGAACCCGAAGTCTATGCCGAGCGGGATACCACGCATCGCTTCCAGTTCTTCCAGCAGCGCCGCATCGTGTGAGACGGCATTCTCGACCGCCGCCATCACCTGCTTCTTGAATGCCGTCGCTTCTTTGGAAAGGACACGCTTGTGGCCGACGGTCACGTACTGATTGTTCACGCCGGGCGGCAGGGGAAGAGTCAGACGCACGAGGCCTCCCACGGCTTCGGCGATGCGTCCGTACACATCGCACCTGGGTAGGATAGCGGTGGATCCGTGTCTACGTCAATGCAGAGATTTGTGCCACATTCGTTTTATCCCTGTGGGTGGCGCGGCACAGTTTTGCCCTTGTCGAGGACGAGGTGATCGGTGCGCCCGCCTTCGCGGCCCACTTCCTGCTCGTGGCCGCTTTCATAATGAACCGCGCTGTCGCCCTCTTTGCGGTGGGCATTGCCTGCTTCGTTGTCGGTCAGTTCTTCCGACACCGCCTCCTGCCCCGCCGCTATCGTCGCGTCGCGTTGCTCTTCCTCGTTCGCCGGGCGATTCATCGAATGCTCCTTTGCTCAGCTGTCGGTAACGCACGCGTGTTGCCGTTGCTAACAACATGCAACCAGGATGCCACGCGTAGGAATAATCGAACGCCCCGACCCCTGAACACCCCGATCCGCAGGGGTTGGGCATCCCCTGCGGATCGGGGTACAATAGGCGGGCGACGGTTGCCGTCGCCCGTTTGCGCGGAAAGGGGAAGC
>JBBSFO010000316.1:0-6162 GCA_038238655.1 Thermomicrobiales bacterium
AGAGGTCCTCGCCGCACTCGACTGCGTTGATGGCGTCGTCGTTTTTGCGGGATTGACTGCCGACGAACCGATTGCGTTGCTGAAGCCGGATATCTATGTCAAAGGCGGGGACTACGCCGTGAGCACGGAGGACGAACGAGCGGGCAAGACGCCGCTCCCCGAAGCGCCGCTGGTGCGCGCGTACGGCGGCGTGGTGCGGACGGTACCGCTTGTGCCGGGACGCAGCACGACGGATATTGAGCGCACGATTCTCCGCGCCCATGGGTGCATCGAGACGAAAGAGACGGATGGCAAAGACGATTGACCCCGTAGACACCGACGCAGCGACCGACAGCGCGCCGTCCGCAAACCGACCCGCCGGAAACGACCACACGGCGACGGGGCGCATCGCGGGCGCGGCGCTGATCGTCATGCTCGGCACGATCTTTAGTCGGCTGGTCGCGATCCCGCGCGAGTCGCTGATCGCCAGCATGTTCGGCGACGCGGTCGTGACAAACTCGTTCACGATTGCCGAGAATGTCCTGACGATCTTCCTCGATCTGCTGCTGTCGGGGATCGCGAGCGCAGTGCTCGTGCCGGTCTTGTCGGAGTACGTCGGCGAGGATCAGCGCGACCGACTCGGCGCGGTCGTTGGCAAGTTGCTGACGCTCGTCGTCGTCGGTGGTGGGGTAATGGTGCTGAGCCTCGAATTGGGCGTGCGCGGCGTCGCGTGGGCGATGACCGGCATCGGCGGAAACAACGCATCGTACGACCGCGCATTGATTGTCTCGCTGACCCGTTGGATTCTCCCGGCGTTGTTGCTGCTCGGCGTTGCGTCGGTGCTGCAATCCACGCTCTATGCGCTCCAACGGTTCGCGATGCCGGCATTGTCGCTCGCGGCACGGAATGCGTCGGTCGTCCTGGCTGTCCTGATCTTCGGGCGGACGTTGGGCATACACAGCCTCGTCGTTGGCATCCTTGTTGGGGCATTGCTGCTCGTTGCGATCCAGATCCCGGGCTTGCGCGGCACGGGGTTGCGCATCCGGCCCTCGTTCGCGTGGCGCGATCCGGCGCTGCGACGGATTGGCACGCTCTATCTCCCGGTGTTTCTCGGCCTGCTGCTCAATACGTGGGCGCTAATTATAGACCGCAACCTCGCTGAAACGACGGGCGAGCACGGCATCGCGGCGATGCGCTTCGCGACGCAGGTGCAGCAACTGACCGTCGGCATGGTCGTGACGGCGATCAGCATCGCGACGCTGCCTCGCCTGTCGCGTGCTGCTGCCGAGATGGACGAAGCATCGTTCGGGCGCACGCTCGCACTTGGCATGCGGCTCGTCACGACGCTCGTCCTGCCCGCGACGCTGGGGCTGATCGCGCTGTCGTGGCCGCTCGTCAATCTGCTCTTCAATCATGGCAAGGCGACGCCGGAGGGCGTACACCAAATCCGCATCGCGCTGATCGGCTACGCCGTCGGCTTACCCTTTTTGGCATGGGATCAACTGCTGCTGTTTGCGTTCTATGCTCGCAGGAATACGCGCACCCCCGTCATTGTCGGCGCCCTGTCTGTGGGCGTGCTGCTCGCGGTATCGTTCGCCTTGATTATCCCGCTTGGTGTGCTCGGATTGGTACTTGCCAACTCGGCGCAGTTCGCTTTCCACGCCGTCGTCATGTTTCTCCTCGCGCGTCGGGTGATCCCAACCTTTCAAACAAGCGGGTTGTGGCAGACCGTCGGGCGGGCGGGGGCCGCATCGCTCGCGATGGCCGTCTCCGTGGCCGTCACGACCACCGCCCTCAGCCGTGGTCTTGGCGACGCACGCTTCGCGATGCAGGCGGCGATTGTTCTCGCCGGAATCGGCGTCGGGGCCGTCGTCTATCTTGGCGGCGCATGGCTCTTCCGTCTCGATGAAGTACGCTACTTCGCCGACCTCCTCCGTACCCGCCTTCGTCGGAGCGGCTAATACTCCTTTACGAGAATGACGATCGAGGCCAAACCTAGCCACGATCTACCCGGCATCTATTTGCAGTCAGACTGGCGAATGGTCGGATTCCGTTCTCTGGTCGGTTGGTTGTGCTCGCACAAATGCGGTGCCATTGGTGTTATACTCTTTCACGATAGCGATGGCGTGATGGCGTTGACCCCTTTATGCCACCACGGATAGTTCGTCATGCGGATCACGACCTTTGGGTGTTCCCATACTCGCTGCAACTCGGCCGTCAGCGTATCCTTCAACTCCTCAATCGTCGCGAAGATGCGGTTCGCCAGTCGTTTGCGCAAATGGCGGAACACCTGCTCCGCCGGGTCCAACTCCGGGCTGTAGGGCGGCAACGGCAGCGGCATGATCCCTTGGGGCCACGTCACTTTGTCGCTGCGATGACTGCCCGATCCATCCAGCACGACGCCGATCCGCTCGTCCGGCCATTCCTCCCGCACCGTCGCCAGGAAGAGGTTGAGGCAGATCGTGTCGACATGCGGCAGCAGGAGGCAGCAACATTCCCCTGTGGTCGGCGTGATGGCGACATAGACCCAGACCCATTCGTACCGATCATCGACGATCCACGGCGGGCGGTGACCAAAGGTACACCACCGACGCCGGAACCACATCTTCAATCCGAAGCGTCCTTCATCGAAGGCCACGACCCGCTCGGCCCCTGCTTGCGTCACCGTATCGGCGAACTTTGCTGAAAGGCCGCTTGTGCTGTGGCATCGGCCTTGGCATGGCGACGGCGTCCGGTCTTCCACTTCACTTTACGCCGTTTGAACTGGTACGAAATACCGTGAATACTCTGGTAATGGACGCCCCAGGTCTCCGCAAGGTAGCGACGCGCCTCCTCCTGCCCACCGATCCGGCCCGCTTCGAGTTCGCCTTGCAAGCCCGCCCATGCTTCCTCGGTCACCCGGGCGGGTTTGCCCGCCGGGTGATAGACGCGTCCGAGGGCGGCGAGACCCTGCCGACGATAGGTCTGCCACCAGCGTTGGATGTGGCGCGGCGAATAGCCAACCAGTGCGGCGACTTGGGGCACGTTCGTCGCCTCGCCGCTCTTCAAGAGCCGGAGCATCTGAACGCGGGGCGCGGCGGGCGTCCCGCGCAGACGCTGTTCATACTCGCGCAATTCCTCGATGGTTTCGGTGATCGCGCGCGGATAGGCGATATGCATCGCGCTTCCCTCCTCTCTTCAACTCGCCCATTATCACGTCAAGTATATCGCGAAAGAGTATTAGGGAGCAAACAGCTGCCAGTGCCCCTCGGAGACGACTTCGACGGTGCCGTCGACCACTTGTATCGCGGTCTGATCGTCAATCGCGTACGCCGGACCCGCGATCTCGGCGGCCCATCGTTCCGCGTCGGCCAAGGTGTTCTCCGGCAGCATCTCGTGATCCAGGTGCGGGAAGATCGAGAAATCAACCAGCCCCAGCGTCTCATCGCCCCCGGTAGGTGACTTCCACTCGACGAAGTCCTCCCCGATGCGAGGGGTCAGCACCATGCTCCCGGCGCTGAATCCTACGTAGACCGCGCGCAGCGACGGCAGGAGGTCCGCCAGCCCGGACTGCCGCATCCAGTGGCACAGGTACGTCGCCTCGCCGCCATTCACCAGCAGCACGTCAGTCTCCTGGACCCAGGGGACCCACCGCGCTTTATCGATGCTGGGCAGCGCGGTGAGCTCCAGCACGCCCAGGGACTTCCACCCCAACTCGCACATCGGTTGGGCAGACTTTCCGCTGATGAACCGCCATACCCCGCCAGGACTGGACATGGGTTGCCCGTATGCCGCAGTGGGGATGCAGAGGGCGTTGGCCTCGGCGATCGGCTTGCCCAGGAGACCGACCAGCGCGTCGTGGATGCTCGGGTTGCTGATGCCAGCGGACGTGAGAAGAAGTTTCATGCTGCCTCTCCTTCGCGATAGCGTCGCCCTGCTCGATGCGCCGATCTCCGAACGTGAACTTGACCCACGACCCGGGAACCACATGCCGATACGGCATCGTTGGCTCCGTTCGAGCGCCAGACACCAACCATGGAGTCGGGCCCCGCGACGAGTGTAGCGAACATTCGTTCTTCTGTCCAGCCGTCTCGTCCGTACACTGCAGGTGCGTATCTACACGAAGAGCGATGCTTGCCGCAGTGGTGCCTGGCGTGGTTGCCGTGGCGCATAGTCGGGACACCGGATGACCTTCAACCTTTCGGTATCATCCAGTTCTCACAACGCTAACTTGCGGCGAGCGGAACGGGGTTTCGAACAGGTGTGGCTCCTCGACCGCCCGCAGGTGCAATGAAAACGTTATGTCGAGTCCCGACGGGGATGCTAGCGGTCCGCCACTTTTCCAGCAAATATAAGCCGGGTAGGTCGTGGCTAGGTTTGATCGAGGCATCATGTCTTGTTTCCGGTAAGCGTCTCAGTTGTCTGGCTATCCCCCTGACGGCCTGGTCGCTGGCTTCGCTGCCGGGGCCGCACTCGTCCCCGTCCCCGCTGCGAAATATCCCGTGATGTCCACCACGAAGTTCCCTCCACTGCTCGCAAACAGCGTGTACGTCCCCCCCGCTCCTACCCCCACCACGAACCCGTTCGGCGCCACCGTCCCCACCACGTAGTTCAGGTTGCTCGCCAGCGGTGGACTCACCCCGCTCGGGTACACCGTCGCGTATCCCGCCGGTACCGGGTTCGCACTGTTGTCCACCGTCGCGTTCCCCAACAACGCCACCGCTCCACCCGGCACATTCACCCCGTTGAAGGCGAAACTCCCCGGCACCGCCAGCGACTGCCCCGCTGCCAGCGGTGCGTCCGGGTGCACCAACGCCGATGCCCCGACCCGTGTGTCCAGCTCCCGCACCGGGGTCGCCAGCGGGTAGAAGTCCAGCCCGCCCGCGCCATTCGTGTCGTAGTACCCCGTGATGTCAATGATGAAGTGGCCCCCCGTGCTGCTGTACAGGTTGTACGTCCCCCCACCGATCCCCACCACGAAGGCGTTCGGTGCTACCGTCCCCGCAACGAAGTTCACGCTGCTCGTCGCGGGCAGGGGCTGCCCACCGGGGTAGAGCGTCGCGAAGCCCGCAGGCACCGGGGCCACCGAGTTGTCCACCGTCGCGTTGCCCGCCAGGGCCACCGCCCCCGCCGGCACGCCGATGCCGCTGAAGGCGAAGCTCCCCGGCAGCGCGAGCGTCTGCCCGGCGGCAAGGGGCGCACCGGGGGTGACAAAGGCGCTCGCTCCCGGTCGGGTGTCCAGTTCGCGCACCGGGGCAGACAAGGGATGGAAGAAGAGGCCACCCGCTGCCGGGGGAGCATAGTAGCCGGTGATGTCAATGATGAAGTTGCCCCCCGTGCTGCTGTACAGGTTGAAGGAGCCGTCTGCCCCCAGCCCCACCGTCACCGCGTTGGGGCGCACCGTGCCGGGGACGAAGTTGAGGTTGCTGGCGAGCGGAAGCGCGCCACCGGAAGGGTAGAGGGTGGCGAAACCGGCAGGGACGGGAGCGGCGGCGTTATCCACGGTGGCGTTGCCGACGATGGCGACAGCGGTGGGGGGAACGGTGACGGAGTCAAAGGAGAAGCGACCGGGGAGGGTGAGGGTTTGACCGGGGGCAAGGGCGGGGGGAGTGCGGAAGGCGTGGAGGCCACGGGTATCGAGCAGGCGGACGGGAGCGGTGAGGGAGAAGAACTGCAAGCCGGTGGTGGGGGGCGGGCCACCGGCGGGATTGACGACCTGGGTGAGGACTGCCGAGGCGCTCGTGGCGAAGGTGGCATCGCCGCCATAGACAGCGGAGATCGGGTGGCTGCCCTGGGCGAGGGTGGTGGTCGTGAAGGTGGCGATGCCACTGGCGAGGGTGCCGGTGCCGATGACGGTGGTTCCATCCTTGAAGGAGACGGAGCCGGTGGGGATGCCACCGGTGCCGGTGACGGTGGCGGTGAAGGTGACGGGCTGGCCGACGGTCGAGGGATTGGCGGAGGAGGCGAGCGTCGTGGTGGTGGCGGTGGGCGGTGGGCCACCCGCCGGGTTGACGACCTGGGTGAGAACGGGCGAGGTGCCGGGAGGGAAGGTGAGGGCATCGCCGCCATAGGTCGCCGTGATCGCGTGGTTGCCTGCCGCCAATCCGGTGGCGATGAACGACGCGACACCGCTGGCGAGGGCCGCGAAGCCGAGGGTGGTCGTGCCATCCTTGAAGGTGACGTTGCCCGTTGGGGTGCCTCCCC
>JBBSFO010000317.1:0-6128 GCA_038238655.1 Thermomicrobiales bacterium
CACGCCGATGGCGACGCTGCTGCTCTCCGTGATGGGGGCGTTTGCCGAGTTCGAGCGCGCACTGATCCGGGAGCGACAGCGGGAGGGGATCGCGCTGGCGAAGCGGCGCGGGGCATATCGGGGGCGGAAGAAGGCGCTGGGCATCGAGCAACGGGCCGAACTGCGGACGCGGGTGGCGGCAGGGGAAGGGAAGGCGGCGGTGGCGCGGGCATACGGGATCAGCCGGGAGACCCTCTACCAGTACCTGCGGATGGCGGAGTGAGCCGGTCCGGTCCGGACGCCGCCCGATCCGCAGATCGATGAACACGGAATGTCTCCGTCATCGCTGAGGCCGACCGGCGATGCGGCCTGTTCGTCGCCGCACGATGGGAGATAGGACGGGTGACAAGGCGCGGGCGTCAGCGATCCTCGACCGGGTGTTGCATCACTCGACGACGATCAATATCCGGGGACAGAGCTACCGCTTGCGCGAGAAACGGCAGGCGGGCATCTTTCACGATCTGACGCTGCCGGGAAAGGGGGAATGATCGAACGATCGAAAGGTCGAAGAGTCGAACATCTGTCTGAGGAATTCCACTCCGCTACTTTTGGGGAAGTCCTGTCCGCTATTGACACAGGCAACGAAGCCATTACGATGGGCGTCACGGACTGGCATGCGAGGCGAGGGGCGAGTCCGCCCACGTGGGCCGTCTCTGCTTGACTTGCCGGTGGATTCCGCCGGTGAACAGTCACGACACCGGTCTCGTCTGGGCAATATCGGTTTGGGAGGCACACATGGGCGACACGGTCACCTTCACACCGAACACGGGCGTTACCCCGACGTTTGATGGCCGGGGGAGTAGAATCGAACACCCCGACGTGCTGCCGATTTTCTGGGGGTCCAATTGGCCGGTCAGCGGCGACGTGACGATCGCGACAATCATGACGGCACTGAACTCGATCGTCAGCGGCCCATACCTCGGAGGACTCACCCAGTACGGCTTCGTGGGGCCCGCGCAAATCCGCGAGCCCAGGGTGGATTCGTCGCCCTTCTCTTCGCTCCTCTTTACAATCCCGGCGCTCGCGCCCGGGGTCGATCAAACGCAAGCGTTCTCGGCGACGGTCTTTGGTTACCTCAACTTTCTAGTGGAACATAACGCGATCGACAATGTTGACGACAACCACGAACTGATCGTGCTCGTCTTTCTCGACCCGAGCGTTCCCGTGCCGAGCATCATGGATTTGGCCGGCAAGGTCACGCCCGTGCCCGGGGCAAATACATCGATCGAACATTTCGAATTCGCCGACGACAATACCCGGTTCGAATGGGCATGGATCACCACGTCGAGCAACCAACTCAGCAGCGTGACTGCGGTCCTCAGTCACGAGTTAGTCGAATCCATCACCGATCCATTCGATAGCGGGTGGCATCAAACCTTCCCCCCCGCTGGCCCGAACGCGGGGCAGATCGGCGATGTCTGCAACGAAGTGGCTATCGTCGACGGCGTCACCGTTTCCGCGTACTGGTCCAGAGCCGATGCTGCCTGCATCGTGACGACCGCAGGGACGCGGCGGGTGTCCCTGACGAAAACGGTGACCAAGCATGAACCCCATAACGGGCCATCTCATGAGGGATTTGTCGACCTAGGCTCTCCGCTGTGCGCGGCCGGACTCTTCGACTATTTTGAGAGAACATTCGCCAATGATTTGACGATCGACGCCAAAATCGACGGCTACGAATCTCCCCACGTCGACTGGACAATAGACGGGCAGGCCGTCTCTATTTTGCAGGGCGCCGTTGATGTTGCGGCGTCTTGGGACCCCGAGCCACCGCCATCGCCCGGTTCCCCCGCCCCCCACAAACCAGCGCTGGCGCGTCTGGTTACGTGGAAGCCAAGCGCGGCGGCTTCTCAAATCACGATCGGGGTAGGACCGGGGGAGGGCAATGCGTCGTTCAGGGTCGCCGTGAGCGTGGCGGAATCGTTCGACGCAGCTAGCTTGGGCGGGAAGGGCTCGACGAGACGGACGGCCATTATAGACATCGACGTAAAAAACCAGGAGATCGTATGGGAGAGCCGATACCAGGACGCAAAGAAGAATTGCGATCACCTCCAGCATTTGGCGGCCGGACCCGCAAGCGCGATCGGCCCGCCGCACCCGGGTGACCCCGCCGATCTGGTCGGGATAGTTTCCGCAGCCATACACGACCAGACCGCCCAGCGCGGCGAGGCGCTCAGGAATGCCGCAGAGCTTCTGCGAAATTCGCGCCCTGAATTATCACGGGCGCTCATGTCACTTGCGCAGCGTACGGGGTGAACTCGGTTGGCAACGCGCGGCCTGACACTCGTCGTCATCGCACAGTTCTTGGCCGCACGACGCGGGAAACTTTCCCTGCGGTGCGTTGTCGCGCGGCGAAAGGTCTAATGCGATTACGGGCATAGTATTGTACGATTCGAGACTGACTCTCCGTCGCGTGGGTGCCCGCTGTCTCCACCGGTAGTGCCCCGGTCGCGTGAGCGCTCGGCGGCCCCGATCCGGTGTCTATCTGGTTTTCGCGGAGGAGTTGCGCTATGCCAGCCGTTGAAGGGGAAGTCTGCGACCCGAATACGTGTGAAGATGGCGGCAACTTCAGCTGCCAGTTGACAGATGAGACCGAGTGGATCTATGCCGACGCACGCGTTGCGAACGCCGAGAAGGGCGACCTCCTTCTCTGTCCCGCATCGCCGAGTGGCATTATCGGATCACAACTCGGCGCCCTGACCCCGCCCCAGCACTTCACGCATATGGGCATCTTCGTCGCGGACGACACGATCCGGCAGTGCACCTTTCTGCAAGACCGCCTCGAGGACGAGGCGTATATGCACGACACGCTCGATGTGACCCTGACTTTCCAGGGCGCCGGATACCCAATCGATTACACCGCCTCCCAGCCAGCCCCGGTGAACGGATTTACCCCCGACCTCGTTCGGTTCGGATGGCCGGGTACGGTTTCGCTGCCGGTCGACGACGCGATCTACGGGGACCTTTACGGCGACCGCTACCCCCGCTGCCGATTCCTCGACGCCGATCACCCCCAGCTGAAGATGTACGCGGTCCACGAGCTCAGCTTCCAGTCGGTTGCCATCGATCCTCCGCCCGGGCAGGCTAGTCCCTTCGTGCTGCCGCCGTTGCTCGTCAAGCCATGCACCAACCGCAGCGAAGGCCAGTTCATCCGCCAGGTCGCGCGGGAAGTCGCGGATACCGCCGCCGCGATCGACGGCCACTATCGATTCTACGGCTATAGCGACGCCACGATCGCGCTCGATCCGGCCCATCAAGGTCCACTGCGCCGCCACCCGCTGCACGGCATTGCCAATCCATCCCAGCTACCGGTCGGCCCGACGCTTCCCCTCGTATGCTCGAGCTTCGTGTGGGCTGCGGTCCAGCTCACTGCCGCCACGCACTCATATACGCTCGTGCTCGACCCGATCCCCGCCGATGATGAACGCAAGCCGTGCACGCCGCTGCTCCGTCCCTTGTACGGCGAACATTCCCAAACCGATGCTTCGACCAAGGACGGCCTCTACCTCTATGACACCGCCAATCGGCTCGTCGCGGCCAACGCGCTATCGAACCATGTTGAGGATGCTGTCCGTTCGAAGGTGGAGGCCTCGGTGCCGGCCGGCGCAGCAATCCTGACATTCCAGTCGCGCGCGGGGGTGGCGAGCTCGATCCTGTCCGATACCCCATTCGACGACCTTGTCGCGAACCAGTTGGTGAACACCTTCGCCAGCGACAGGGCTGAAGACCTCGCCCCAAGCTGGCAGCAAACCAAGGAAGGCCGGGCGGTGTCGCCCGATGACATCTTCCGTTTCTGGGATCAGACCCGGGAGGCGATACCCGGTTCCAGCCTGCATGGGCTTTACGGGCATAACGAAGCGGCGATCGTCATCTATCGTCGACCCGAGAAACGCCCCGTCTACCGCTGGGCCAAGGCCGATGTCAAGGGGACGGTCCATGGCCGCGTCCGATTCCAAGGCAATGTCATCCTCGGGATCACCGTCAAGCTCAACTGCCACTCGGCTGTGACGGGCCTCGACGGGTATCTGCTCAGCGTGCCGATGGGCCGCTATCGCATCACGGCGGGGATGGTCGATCCGATCTCCGGGCTCTACGTGTCGGGGTTTATCGACGTGACCATCATCGGTGGCCAGACGATCGGAGCCGCCGACATTCTCCTGAACTTTCCCGCCGAAGATTTCCGGCAAATCATCATCACCGGCCATGCCGATCTGGTCGACCGTTCAGTGCTCGGTTCGGACGACTGGTCGCACCCTGACATCGTCCTTCGCCCGCTGCAGGTCGGCCCCGCGATGGACGTGATCTGGGATCCCGCGCGCATGGTCTGGCCCCTCCCCCTCCTTCCCCCAAGCTTCCTTCCGACCGGTGCCAACCATCCGACCCCCACTCCCGGACAACTGACGCGCCTCGGGGATTGGGACTACACCGAAGCCCGCTACGGCTTCGGCGAGGATACGCTCGTGCTCCAAGTCCATATTCAACTCGCGACGGCGTTCGCCGTGGATCTCAGCGTCCTCGCGTCCATCGTCGAGATCAGCGGCGACGACACGGACATCGAGATCCTCCACAATGCGTCGCACACCATCACCAAAGACGCGAGTACGCACCTCACGATCAATCTCAAATCCAGCGAGACCGCCCCCGATCGTGCCGATGTTACCCTCAACATCGCCAATAACCGCAGCCCGGCCTGATCGGACATGCGCGCGGACACTTGCTGGGCTATGAAGCCCCGGATCTCATCGGCGGTAGATATGCGCTCGTTGGAGTGATTTCGGACCGGGTGGCGACGGTGGCACGCATCGAACCGTAGTCTCTTCTCCGCGCCCCGCGCCCCTCCAGCGTTCCCCTTGACAGGGATCGTTCTACCTTGCTACAATAGTCCTACGTATGAATGGAAGTACTACCTATCACGAGGTCTACATCATGACCGGACATCTCGGTATCGTCACCCGCAAGGGCCAAGTTACTCTTCCGGCCGATATCCGCCGCGCGCTCAAGTTGCAGGAGGGGGATACGGTCGCCTTTCGCATCGAGGATGGGGAAGTGCGCGTCCGTCCCGCCCACTTCACCCTCGCCGACGGCTACCAATCCGTCCCCGCCCTCGCGGAGCCGAAGACCGACGCGGAGATCAAGGAGATCGTGCGCGACGAGCGCGCCGCGCGGTACAAGGAGGGGTTGCGCTAGCGATGCGCTTCCTCGACGCCAACATCCTCCTGCGCTACCTCACTCGCGATCATCCCGACCACAGCGAACGCGCCTACGCTTTTCTGCAGCGGGTCGAGAGAGGGGAGATCGAAGCGACGATCACGGAGGCGGTACTCGCCGAGGTGGTCCACGTCCTCTCCTCGAAGACGCTCTACAACTTCCCGCGCACCGAGATTCAAGAACGGCTCGTGGCACTACTCACCCTCAAAGGGATGCGGCTGCGGGCGAAGGGAACCTACCTCCGGGCGTTCGAGGTGTATGTGACGACGAATCTCGACTTCGTGGATGCGCTCCTGGTGGCGCAAGTCGAGCAGACGAAAGATGCAACGCTGGTCAGCTTCGACCGTGATTACAACAAGACGCCGAGCGTGACGCGTGAGGAGCCGTAGCCCCTCCCCTTTGTCTGGAATTACGTAATATCGTAAAAAGAATATTGGGCGACGATAGTTTTATGGCGGTATGATCCTCCTCTTCCCCAACGCGATACGCGCGTCACGCCACGACTTCAACAAAAGCAAAACCCCACAGCGGGTATTCCCGTGTGGGGTTGTATAATCCCTATCCGCGCTCGACGCCCCGGTTCATCCGGGGCGTACATGGCGGCGTTAGATCATGGGAGCGTTTCCCATACGGACGAAAGGAGAATTTGCAGAGTATCATGAGACATGATACAAATCGCTCCCCTCTCTTTGTGATAGTTGCGCTCGTAGTTGACTAAGATTTCGTATCCGTATACGTTTAGAGCCTGTGTGTGAAGCCAAAATCGCTTGGTAGAGAGCGAGGAACAGCGTCGAAGATGGACAGAAACACACGCTCTTGCCCCCATTGCTGTGCTGAAATGTGGCACCGACCAGCGGGTTGAACGCTTTACACACAGGCTC
>JBBSFO010000318.1:0-6123 GCA_038238655.1 Thermomicrobiales bacterium
CGATGAGTGATGTACGGCTTGGTTTGATCGGCTGCGGGCGGATCAGCCATCAGCATATGCGGGCGCTGCGGGAGATACCGGCGGTCGTCGTCGCGGGGCTTGCGGATGTGAGCGAGGAAAATATCGCCGCGCTCACTGCGGACTTCCCCGAATTGCGGGACGCGGAGGCGTACCACGACTACCGCGAGATGCTGAAGACCGATCTCGACGGTGTGATTATCATGACGCCGCATGGGTTACATTACCAGCATATCAAGGACTCGCTGGAGGCGGGCAAGCACGTCCTCAGCGAGAAGCCGTTCGTCACGCAGCCCGATCAAGCGCGAGAATTGATCGCCCTTTCGAAGGCATACGAACGTATCCTGATGATCTCGTATCAGAATCCGCGCCTATGGCCGTATCGCTATACGCATCAGCAGATCGCGGCGGGCAACCTCGGCGAGATCCTCTTTTATTCCGGTCAGATCACCCAGCAATGGGGCGCATTTGGTGGCTGGCGGCTCTCCTCGACGCTTAGCGAGGGCGGTATGCTCGTAGATACCGGCAGCCATTTCGTGGACCTCATGCTCTACTTGACGAACATGCGGCCCGATACCGTCGCCGCCATGAGTGACAACGACGGAGAGCGCATAGACATCATCAATGGCGCGGTGATCCGTTTTAACGGCGGGCGTGTGGCGACGCTGGCCGCCGTCGGGCGCGGGCCGACCCTTTGGAACATCACGATCGTCGGCACGAAGGGCACCATCGAAATCTGGGACCGCGACAACATCCGCCATATCGGCGCGGACAACTATGTCGGCTGGATCGGCACGGCGCGCACGAATCTCGTCCCGCCCGAAGGCGAGCGCCCGGAGTCCACAACCCCCCAGGCTGAGTTCGTCGCCGCCATTGCGGCACACGATCTCGGCGCGTCCGATGCCACACGCGGTCTCGCCGTCGCCCAACTGACCCAGGCGATCTACACTTCCGCGCGGGAAGGCGGCATGCCGGTTGAAGTAACGAGTAACGAGTAACGAGCAAACCCGGCTCTCGTTACTCGTTACTCTCATGCCCGTATGGTAGTAACGACGGCGAAGACGATGAAGGCCGCGAGCGCAAGCACGACGACGATCAGCACGAAGTCGAAAGCACGCCATAGGGGACGCCGCGAGCGCATCGAATCATCCCCCTAACGAATGAGCGATGAGAAGGATCATATCCCCTCATCGCTCATCACTCATCGCTCGGATTACCGCTCGTCAATCGGTACGTAGTGACGGTCATATGCGCCGGTATACTCTGCGCGCGGGCGGATGAGGCGGTTATCGGCATACTGCTCCAGGACGTGCGCGGCCCAACCGGACATGCGCGAAATCGCGAAGACGGGCGTGAACAGATCGTCCGGGATGCCGAGGGCGCGGTAGACGGTGCCGGAGTAGAAGTCCACGTTGGTGTGGATGTTCTTTTCCGTGAGCATCGTGTCTTCCATCGCGCGCAGGGTGAGGAACATGTTCTGATTGCCCGATTCCTCGCAGACCTGCCGTGCCATCTCGCGCAGATGTGTCGCGCGCGGGTCTTCCGCTTTGTAGACACGGTGGCCGAAGCCGGAAATCTTCTGATGTGCCGCCAGTTGCTCGTGGACGAACGCTACCGCCCGTTCCGGGTTGCCAACCTGATCGAGAATCTTCACCACTTCCTCATTCGCGCCGCCGTGCAGCGGCCCGGCGAGCGAGGCAACCGCCGAGGTCGTCGCACCATAGAAGTCCGCGAGCGTCGCCGCGACGACGCGTGCAGCGAAGGTCGAGGCATTCAGTTCGTGGTCCGCATGAAGCGTGAAGGCGATGTCGAGCGCTTTTTCTTCGGTGTCGGTTGGCGCGTTGTCGTGAAGCATCGTCAGGAAGTTGCGGGCGGTCGAGATGTCGCCGGTCGGCGCGACGGGTTCATCGCCCTTCCGAATGCGGTGGTAGGCGGCGATGATCGTCGGAATCTTCGCAGTGAGGCGGATCGCCTTGCGCCGGTTCGACTCCATGCTCTTGTCTTCGGCCTCGGGATCGTACATGCCGAGTGCGGAGACTGCGGTGCGGAGGACATGCATCGGTCGCGCGTCGGTCGGGAAGGAGTGCAGCAGACCCATCACCTGTGCGGGCAGCGGTCGCTCGGCGACGAGTTGGGCCGTCAATTCATCGAGCTGCGCCCGCGTCGGCAGTGCGCCGGACCAGAGCAAGGCAATCGTCTCCTCGAAGGAGGCATGATCGGCGAGGTCGTGAATGTCATACCCGAAATAACTCAAAACGCCGCGCTCGCCATCAACGGCGCAGATGGCGGAGTCGCAAGCGACCACGCCTTCCAGCCCCGCCGGTTTCGTCCTTTTTCCCGTGCCGGTCGCAGACATGGAGTGTTCCTTTCGTGCAACAAACCAACGTATCGAGTTGTACCTTCATCAACGCCGTTCCACGCTGCTTCCAAACGAAAGGTACACCGATGCAAGCAGCCTGTCCCTCTATGATACCATGTGGGGAACGATGAACAAGACGAAGGAGGCCGCTATCGCGGCGGCACATGGAATGAGGAGATGCACGCTATTCATCTCTCAGATATGGTGGCCGAGGGAGCGCTCGCTGGGCAGGAAGAGTTCGTTGTACAGGTCAATTGCGCCCCGGTCGGTGAGCGAGGCGAGGTAATAGGCGACGACGCGCTGCTGCGGCAAATCGGGGCCAATCATTGCGCGCCACCGTTGCGGCAGGAGGCGACGATGCTGACTGAGCGCAATGTACAGTTGCTCCATAATGTGTCGCGCCTTGTATGCCTGCCGGGCAATCACCGGCCCGCGGTAGACATTCTCCAGCAGGAACGCGATCAACTGCTGGACATCCCGCTCTGATTGGCCACCAAAGCCGATCACGGGGGCGGGAGCGGCGCGGGCCGCATCGAGCGTCGTGACTTCCCACTCCGCGACGCGCCCGAGCGAGGTGCGCCGCACATCGCTAATCAGCGAGTTGATCATGTGCCGCCGGATGCGCCGCACAAAGAGCGCCTCGCGCCCCTGGATGTCCGGCACCTCGCGCCGCGCCGTCTCCGCGCTCCGCAGCCAGACGCGGCAATCGTTCGCCTCCGCCCAGCCCTGGAGATGGTCGAGCGCGAGCATGCGCGATTCGATTGCGTCCTGCACGTCGTGCGTCGCGTAGGCGATCACATCCGCGAGGTTGCAGACCTGGGCTTCGAGCGAGGGCTGGGCAGTGCGTACATAGTCGCCCGATGTGACGGGGAGATCGAAAGGCGTCTGGTGGCGGGCGATTCCCTCGCGGCATGCCCATGTCAGGTCGAGGCCGGGATAGTCCGCGTAGTTAACCTCGATCTCCTCGACGACGACGAGCGAGTGGAAGTTGGAGTCCCAGCCGCCCTGATCCGCGAGCACGGCATTGAGCGCTGTTTCGCCGGTGTGGCCGAACGGCGTATGGCCGAGATCGTGCCCGAGGCAGATTGCCTCCGTGAGCGGTTCGGAAAGGTCGAGGAGGGTCGCGATGGCGCGGCCAATCTGTGCCGTTTCCAGCGTGTGCGTAAGACGCGTGCGAAAAAAATCGCCCTCCGAAACGACCATCACCTGCGTCTTGTGTTGCAGGCGACGGAAGGCATCGGCGTGGATGATCCGGTCGCGGTCGTGTGCGAAGGCGGGTCGCGGGTCGTCGCTCGCGCGCGGCGGGGCGTGCCGCCGATCGGTGTAGGGCGCGGTTTCGGGCGTGCGGAGGAAGGAGAGTGCTGAGTGCTGAGTGCTGAGTGCTGAGTTCGACACCGTACCACCGCGCTTTCCGTCGCTGCCCGTATACCTTTCTCTTATGAAGTGTACCACGAAGCATTGACAGGCCCGAGGAATGCGCGTGATTCACTCAGCACTCAGCACTCAGTACTCAGTACTTCGCACCTTCCTGGATCGGAGGCCGTGGATGTAGCAGGCGTGGTGCCAGAGTTCGGAGCGGGGGATGCCCGTCGCGGCGACATCCCAATGTGCGAGGACGCAGCCGTTGACGATGCGGATGCCCGCCGCACGATAGATATCGCGCTCGGCGTCGTCGAAGCCGTTGATGATCGGCCCGAACATCCGCCAGAGAATGGGTGTGCCCATCTGCGTCATTTCCCGCGCGAGGGTGTGGGCGTAATGGCTGGGCAGAAAGGAGATGACGCAGTCCACCGGATGCGGTGCGGCGGGAAGCGACGGATAGCATGGGTCCCCGAGGATGGTCGCACGATCCGGGCAGATCGGGATGACATCGAGACCCCACTCGTGCCGCATCACGTCGTAGGCCTTGAATGCCTCATACGGTGGCTTGCGGAGGATGCGGTAGAAGTCCTGATCCGCGCCATTGTCCGCGCCATTGTCCGGCCCATACTCCCGCCCGAGCGCGTAGACCGCGTAGCGCATCTCGGTTGTCAGGCCATCCCGGAATTCCATCGCGCTCACTTCGGGCACTGAGGGCTGCGGGTCAATAGTATTCCCTATTCGAGTGTACCATCGGAGGCGTGGAACGGATCAAGGATCATTGATCGTGCCGACCGCATACGACCAATTGCTTCTTACGATCGGCGCGCTGGATACGCGTGATCCGCAGTTCATCGGACGTGGAGACGGACGGCGCAATTACCGCCGCCGACCGTCAGCCCGACGACAAGATACCGCTGCTTACATTCAGGATCGAGAACGCAACCCGCCCGCTCCGGACGGGAAAGACGGGTTTATCGTCTCGGCGTGCGATGACCGGGGCGGTGGCCCCGGTCATCGCACGTGTCGCATTGAGCGACTGCGCTCAGCCGTCACCGAGGCGGCGGATGAAGGAGGCTTCACTGCCGCCACCGGTGCGCGGTGGCGCGCTGGGCGCGCTGGGCGCGCTCGGGGTAGCGGCGAAGAACGGCGCGACGATCTGCATTACCTGATCGGGTGTTCGTGGCGTCGCGAAGGCTTCCGGCGCAAACAATTCCATCCCCGGCGCGACGAGGTCCGCCAGCGCTGCCGCGTGCTCCGCCTCCACCGCGTGGATCGAGAGTGCGGCTTCGAGGATGTCGAAGCTTTTGATGGATGGCCCGGCGCCGAGGTAGGCGCTCGCACCGACCGATTCCACCGCCTGGAAGAACTGGACGATACCCGCCTGGTCTTTCGGCACGCTCGAGAAGTTGTACGGCTGCGGCTGCACAGGCGTCCCACCCAACTTCTGGATCGTCGCGATCAGGGCGGCGACATGATCCGCCTCGTGGGCGCCGAAGGACTGGAAGTACGTCGCCGCACGCCCGGTAAGGACGCCGGCGCTATTGATTGCCTTGTATGCCGCCGCTTCGAGATGTTCCAGAGTCAGGGCGTAGTTGAGGATCTCCAGATCGCTGTCCAGTGGCCCTGCTGCCACGTCGGTCGCAGTAAACGACCCCCCAAGAGCCGTCAGCATCAGCGCACCGGCCCCCGCTACGACCGGTCCCTTGAACAGACCGCGCCGGGAGAATTGCAGGGAAAGTGCATCGCGCATCATCCGATCAACCGTGGTCGTCATCCGTGTCGCTCCTTTTCTCTCGTATAGCGTGCGTCACATCGGTTCACGCGCAGTTAACTGATGATCGGCTTGATGGCGTCCATGATTTCTTGCGGGGTTGCCTTGTCCTCGAAGGACTTCGGCACCGGACTGGCGTTCGGATCGAGCAGGACCCGGATGATCGCCACATGTCGCGCCTCGACCTGCACGATCTCGCCGGCGACCGTGAGAACCTGCTTGCTTGTGATCTCACGCGCCGCGCCGTTATAGGCCTTGACACCGGTCGCCTCCAGAACGCTCGCGACCTTGAGGATGCCGGCCATTGTGCTGATATCACCGAGCGCGGCGAAGTTGTACTTCGGCAATTCCGCCACCGGTGTGCCGCCCGCCTGGCGGACCGATGCGGTCAGCGCGTCAACATGCGCCTTTTCGTGTGCGCCGATCACGGTAAGGTATTTGGCCGTGTTCCCTTGCAACTTCCCGGACGCGTTGACGGTGCGGTAGAAATTGTCCTCCAGATGCTCCAATGTCATGGCATAGTTCATGACCTCGAGGTCACTCTTGAAAAATGGCGCTCTCTTGATGATCACGGCACACTCCTTCGATGAATGGACGGCGAGATAGCCAGGTA
>JBBSFO010000319.1:0-6114 GCA_038238655.1 Thermomicrobiales bacterium
GCGCTCGGCTGCCCGAGTTCGGCGCGGACGATCTTGACCGCCGCGACGATATTGGCGAGCTTCGCTTTGGACTCTTCCCAGGTGCGCGTCTTCAGGCCACAATCCGGGTCCACGTACATCTTCTCGGCGGGGATGTATTCGAGGCCCTTCTTGATGCCCGCGACGATCTCCTCGACGCTCTCGATGCGGTGTGTGTGGATGTCCACGACGCCGTAGCCGACTTCCTTGGTGAAGGGCGACTTCTCGAAGTGATCGAGTAGGCGATAGTGGCTGTTCGCGAATTCGAGGTCAATCTGATCGAGTGGCAGATCGAGCATCCGGGGGTAGATCTTGTCGAAGGTGCCGTAGCAGATGTGCGTGACGATCTTCGCCTTCACGCCCTGCGTAACAATACCCATTGCCTCGATGGCGAGTTCGACTTCGTCGGTGCGGGCGGAAAGGGCGGGTTCGTCTACCTGGATGATCGTCGCGCCCGCCTTTTCGAGGTCCACGACCTCGTCATGAATGGCGCGGGCGAGAGCGAGAGTGCATTCGCGGCGGTTCGGGTAATACTCGACGAACGACCAGTCCATCATGGTATACGGCCCGGTCAGCATTCCCTTCACCGGCTTCGCAGTCAGGGATTGCGCGTACTTCCACCAGTCCACCGTGATCGCGTTCGGCCGCTCAATGGCGTCCACGACGATCGGCTTGTGGTAGTAGCGGTTGCCGTACGATCGCACGAGGCCGGAGGATTCGAACCCCTTCATCTGCTGCGCGAAATACTCCGCCATGTCGCCCCGGTACATCTCGCCATCCACGATCACGTCAATGTCGAGGTCTTCTTGCAACTGAATCACTTCGCGCGTCGCCTGCTGTTCGAGTTCCGTCAGTTCCGCCGTCTCCATATCGCCGCGCCGCGCTTTGGTGCGCGCCTTCGTAATGTAATCCGGCTTCGGGAAACTGCCGACGCTCGTCGTTGGGAGAATTTGGTTTGCCATCTGTCGTTCCTCCTGAGTAGTCAGTAGGCAGTAGACCGTAGACAGAAAGAGATGCGCGTAGCGCTTCCGCTGTCAACTGACTACCGACCACTGCCTACTGACTACTACGCCGCGACTGTCGCGCCCGCGATCATTCGCGTCAACTTCTCGTATGCCCGCTTGCGGGGCAGGAATTCCAGCCCCGCCGATGGTGTGATATGCAGCGCGTGGCTGCCGATGATGTCCTGCGCCATCTGAATCGTGCCCTGCACCTCTTCGGGCGATTCGAGTTTCGTGTTGCGGGCGTCCACGACGCTGATACCGATGTGTTTGCCGTCCGTCTTGCCGCGCAGCGCGTCCACGATAAGCGGCGAATACGAGCAATCGAAGTAGACGATGTTGAAGGGCAGGCCGAGCAGTTGCGAGACGAGCGGCACGGCGTCGCCGAAGTACGTTGCAATCGCGGTCGTGCCCGGTACGCCGTCCATCAGGCGGGCAATGGCCCGCTCGAAGAGCGCCCAGTCGCCCGGCTCCTGCAGGATGCTCGGCTCGTCAATCTGCACGCAGGTGACGCCCGTCGCGACAATCGCCTTCAGCTCATTATTGAGGGCGGCGGCGAGGTCCATCACGAGCGGTTCGAGCGAGCCATAATGCTGGTCGTCGCAGTACTTCGCGACGGTGTACGGCCCGGTAATGACTGCCTTGACCGGCTTCGGGCTTTCGGCGACCGCGAACGCCGCCTCTGCCGCGACGACGGGCCGCTCCCAACCCACCGGCCCGGTCACGACGGGCTGGCGGACGTAGGTGTTCGAGTCGAAATAGCGCAAGAGTCCGCCCCGCCGGACATTCGGCAACTTGTTCGCGACGTGGGAAACCATGTCTTCCCAGCGGATGCAGCCATCCGTTACCCAATCCAACCCTACCTGCACCTGCTCGCGGATCACTTCCGCCGTCACATCGTCCGCAATCGCGTTCAGGTCGTCCCGATCAATCTCTTTGCGGTCGAAGCGGTGAATGCCGCGTCGCAACCGCTGCAACTCCGTCGTGTCTCCGACACGCGGATACGAACCCATGCCAGTGAGAATCATCCGTTCCTCCTGTCGTAATAGACAGTAGTCAGTAGTCAAAACGGGGCCGGATCCCACTGACTACTGACTACTGTTTACTGTCTACTCGTTCTACTCGTTGCTTCGCCAATTGGCGGACACGTTCCGCCGCGTCATGGTCTGCCCGTTCTTCCTCCGTTTCGATCAACAACTGCGGGACGGGCATCGGTTTGCCCGCAGCATCCAGCGCGACCATCGTCAGGTAGCCGGTGGTGGCGCGCTTCCGCTCGCCGGTCAGTTGGTGGTCCGCGAAGACATCCACACGCACGATCATGCTCGTGCGGCCGGTATAGACAACGCGCGCGACCGTCTCGATAATTTCGCCCTCGCGGATCGGTTGCTGAAAAGAGACGGCCTCCATCGCTGCGGTGACGACGGTCGTGTGCGCGAAGCGCGCGGCGGCAATCGCCCCGGTCTGGTCCATCAGTTGCAGGACCCGGCCACCGAACATCGTGCCGTGATGGTTGGTATCGTTAGGGAAAACGAAGTTGGTGGAACGCACCGCTTCCGCGCGCCGTGGCAGACCGTTCGTAGTTTCCACGACGCCGTCTCGTGTCACTCATGCCCCCTGATCGCGCGCGCCATACCGTCCGAGCGCTGTCCGCGTCGCGCATTGTCACGGGAATGTATACGGCTGTCAACTACGAGGAATGCCTACCCCCGGCCCCTCCCGACACAGGAGGGGAGCCGGATTGAACCCCCGTTCCGGGAGGGAGCTGAGATGAACCCTTTATTCGTGTCGGGAGGGGGAAGGGGGTGGGAAGCATTTTCTCCCCTCCCGTGTCGGGAGGGGCCGGGGGTGGGTACTCCCCCACGCCTCTGCTATACTCCGGGCGACAGACGATCCGCGCAGGCAGGAGGAAGCATGGCGACGTTTAGCGGCATCATCCCCCCATCGGTGACGCTCTTCAACGACGATATGAGTATTGATTGGGAGGGGACGCTTCGCCATCTGGACTGGTTGATCGCTGCCGGGGTGCATGGTCTCTTCATCCTCGGCACGACGGGCGAGTTCACGCAACTTTCCGCTAACGAGCGCAAGGAGTACGCGCAGAAGGTCGTCGAGCATGTCAAGGGCCGCGTGCCGGTCATCGTTGGCACGGGCGGCATCAACACGCACGAAACGATTGAACTGACACGCCACGCGAAGGGCATCGGCGCAGACGCGGCGGCGGTCGTCACGCCGTTCTATCAGACACTTGGCGACGAGCAACTGCTCGCCCATTTCGGCGCGGTCGCGAACGCGGTGGATATGCCGATCCTTGTCTACAACATCCCGGTCTTCACCGGCACGGCGGTCAGCACGGCCGTCCTCACGCAACTGGTGGAAGAGAACGACAACATCGTCGGCGTCAAGGACTCGGTAGATTCCGCCGCGCTGGTGCGGAGCCGCGTGCAGTTCGTCAAGCGTATCCGGCCCGATTTCTCCGTCCTCACCGGAATCAGCGATCATCTGCTGAACACGTTGATGCTTGGTGGCGACGGCGCAGTGATCGGCGAGGCGAACTTCGCGCCGGGGCCGGGCGTCGGCTGCTTCGAGGCATTCCGTAAGGGCGACTACGAGGGCGCGCGCCGCAACTTCCTCGATCTGATGCGCGTCGTCAATGTCACGCAGGTGCCGGGCACCTTCCAGTCAGCGATCAAGGAAACGATGCGCGCGCTCGGCCAGATGGAGAAAACGACCGTCCGCATGCCGGGCACGCCACTTTCGAACGAGGCCCGCGTGCAGGTGCGCCGCAATCTCGAAGCAGTCGGCATGCTCCAGGCCGCACCGCCGCGCGACCCGGAACCCGCGCCGATAGACGATCTCGATGCCGAACCTGCGGGCGCGATGACGGCGATGAGCGGGGACGCGGACAACTAGTCGGGAACAGGTTACACGCTCGATGCAAACGTCGTTCGCTGTCACGTATGGGGCCGGAGATTGGGCGACCTGGCTTTTTCTCGCCTTTGCTTCCGGCCTGGCGGCGGCATTTATCGCACGGCCACAGGGGATGGGGTGCTTCGGTTTCGGCTGCTTCGGCAACCTGTTCGTCGGCGGCATCGGCGCGATCGTCGGCAACTTTATCGTCGGTCGGTTCTACAGCGGTGATATCAATGTCGCGGTCGCCTTCGCGATCTCCTTGCTGGGCGCGCTGTTCGTGTTGTATATCGGTCAGGGACTCGACGGCATTCTCCGCCGCAACGCCCCGCCCGACGACGAACCGCCGCTCGCCCACTCTCCGCCGCGCATCGTGGACTCTACCGCCCGCGAAGTGACGAAAGACGATGGGAAGTAGCGAGTAACGAGTAACGAGGGGAAACGCACAATGATCGAGACAAAGTCCGCATCTGAGCAACCGGTTATACGGGATACCACGAACGATAGTTCGCGACGTCATACTCTCGTTACTCGTTGCTCGTTATTCGCTACTTCGTTCTGTGGTTTTGTGACCGTTTTCGGGATCGCACATCTGCTGCTCATTCAGATCACGAAACCAAGCGGCTATGTCTTCTTCGGGGTATTGGCGGCGGTGCCGCCACTTATCGCAGCGCTGTTGTGGGGCTTCGCGGATACCCGGCATCGGGATCGCCGCACGATACTAACGCGCTTCGGCTTTGGCGCGCTGATGTGCGCCTGCGCGATCCCGGTGATCTATTTCGCTCGGTTCGCGCCGGAGAGTGCGCGCCCAACCGTCCGCAATCTCCTCGGCCTCCCGTTCTTGATCCTTGCCCTGATCGGCCCCGGACCCTTTGTCCGGCTTCGCCGTCGCAATGCAGGAGCATGACGGTGCTGCCCGCAGTCATAGCAGCACTTGACGTGCAGTAGGGATATGTGCGAGTAAATCGTGGCGGCGCTCTGTGCGGAGCTGAATGAGCACTGGGAAGGGAGTATTCCCATCTTTCGGCATCGTGAGGTCACTTTCTCCTATCACTCCTGGGGTACCGCAAGAACGAGCGATGTTTCCTTAGCGTACATATCGGTGCAATTTACCGTCTTTAGGCTATTTTTGGTTTAATAATCACATTTAGGTGTATAATCACGTTGATAGAGGTGGATGCATTATGGACGGATTGCAGACCACTGCTTTCACAAGGTTTTATCTGGGAGGTTTCCGATGTCTCGTTCGTTGCGCACTTGGCTTATCTCGTCTTTCATCGTCGGCACGCTCGTGGTTGGCGCATCGGGTGTGAGCGCCGCTACCAGCACCGCAACCCTGACCGCCGGATCGCTCGCGATCACCGCCGCTCCGCTGAACTTCTCGTATCCGAGCACAGCCCTCACCGGTGACATCATCAACCTGACCTCCTCCTTTGTCGTCGGCGTCAACGACGCGACCGGGAGCAAGGCCGGTTGGAACTTGCAAGGGGTTATCACCGTCCTGACCGACGCGGGCAGCAACACGATCCCTGCGGTTGGCCATACCATCTCGGGCGTCGCGATCAGCGGCGTGACCGGCACCGCCCCAACCAACGGCATCGCCACCGGGCAGATCCCGACGGTGGCGGCGAAGATCTTCAATGCGACCGCGAATACCGGTAAGGGCAAATCTACCGAAACCTTCTCGACCGCCCTCTCCGTGCCCGCCGACACCGCCGCCGGCGTCTACACTGCGACCCTGACGGTCTCGATCGTCTCCGGCCCGTAATCGCCCGGCAGTACATCGGCACGCAGAGACAGATCGCCCGGCCTGTTGCAAACGGGCCGGGCGAATTGTTATAGTGTACGTACGCATGCTGCTTATTGAAAAACCCTTCGAGGCGGCGAATTCGAGGGGCTTTCGACCCAATGAACGGACATTTTGCACATTTCTGGACGATTTCAGCGTTCATTTGACACCCGGTTGGAGGCGATGCCGCCTTTTTCAACAAGCAGCATGGTTATGTAAACTCTCTTGCGTTAGTTGGACCCCGACAGGAGGATCACCGTGCGAAACCGGAGCGAACAGATGCGGCGATGGTTCGCCATGCTCACCATGCTGGGAACAATGCTGGTGGGGGTGGTGGTGAATGCTCCACTCGTGTACGCAGCAAACGACCCCCAATTCGGCATCCGTCCGGCAACCCCC
>JBBSFO010000320.1:0-6088 GCA_038238655.1 Thermomicrobiales bacterium
CGACGGCTGGTACGGTTGGGACGAGAACCACCAATCGCTCCTACAGTCCGCGTCGCAACTCGACAAGCAGATCCGCCAGCAGGTCGCGAAGCACGGCGTGCCGAGCCGCCTCGATGTCCTGACGCACAGCCAGGGCGGCGCCGTTGCCCTACTCTGGGTCAACAATTACCAGTCGACGTTCTTCAACGACTTCAAGGTCCCGGCGAACGTGTTCACGCTGGATTCGCCGATCATGGGATGCACCTCCGTCCCGTGCGCCGCCTTCACGGGCCTGCAGGTCCCGTCCGTCCTGGATATGAACAAGTGCGACATCAAGAACCAGGAGCGGGCCGCGCGCGGGACCGATACCAATCTCCCGTGCGACACGGGAACGATCTTCTATGCGGGCGCGACGCACGTCGCGGTGTACGCGACAGCGAACCGGCGGGATGGCGTCGTGCTCCGCGACGACGCTTTCCCTCCCGACCTCGCCCCCGGCGGAGCCGTGTGGCCGGCCAATAACCATGTGATGGATATCAACGATTGCACGATGCCGACCCATCCATTCGTCAAGGACATCTACGAACTCTGCCACGGGTCGGTGTTGGTAAATTCGCAGGTGGCGGGTTGGATCGCGGACATCCTGGCGCCTGCGGTCCCGCCGTCATCGTAGGACGATAGCCCGCATCTCCGCAGCCAATGGGAGCGAAGCGGATAGGGAAGAGCCGGGAACACTTCTGGGAACCCGCGCCTGCTGGATGCCCCTTCGTCGGCGCACCCAGCGGGCGTATCGCCCGGACCGGAGCTACGGCTCGAAGGGGTGACATGGGCGCCTCCTAGAGTGCCGTGTCCTTCTCCGCACGAGGTCGATTGTCCAGGTAATCCCGTAGACGAACCCAACGCCACATGCCGCGGAGAGAGGGAGAAGATAGACGGGCTCGAGCATCTGGTAGAACCCCGTCAGAGAGATGAAGAGTTGGCATGCCACGAACGCGACCATCATCGGGAGTCCAAGGACAAAGACGAGCGGAAGCCACAGGATCGGGGATAGTCCGGGCGAGGCACCGAAGCCAATGACGGCAATGCCACCGGAGGAGATGGCACCCCACGCCACCCCGACAACGATCTTCATCGCATGGGTGACCGAGGGAGAATAAGGGCGCTGCGTTTTCACCGTTGCATCTATGGTACATACTTGGTCCGCTTTTTTCAACGGCTTTCCTTGTGTGGTACCGAATATTCATCCTCAAGGAACATCTCCATCCGCATGGGTTTTCTCGCCGCCTTCGGCAATGCCGGCCACGACGAGCACGCAATGTGGACGGAATGGATCGGCGGGTCGTTCGACCCCGAGACATTCGATATCGACGCAGTTAACCGGCTGCTGCACCCCGCTGACCCCATCAGTAGATTATTGTGACACCGCACCCTCCCGCGTCGCAGATCGGGGACAGTGCGCCCTTCCCATGTTTGTTGATACGTATATTAATGAATCCCTCTTGACTTTCCCGGTTATCGTCGCATACTGATCGTGCGGGCGTGCCATGCGGAGTGCGCCGCCGGGTCCTACGTATCGACGAGTTGGGTGCGATGTCTCCTCCCTCTATCACCGCGCTTGCCGACCCCGACGAGGCTGCGCGCCGTCGCGCGCTGGAGGCCTACATCTTCCGCACGCGCTGGCCGCTCCTCGCCGGCCTCGTCACCCTCACGATCATGCTGGGGGCGACCCCGCTGTGGCTTTCGCTCGCGGCGCTGGGCGGCTATCTCCTCCACAATCTCCTGCGCATCCCGCTCCTGCTTCGGGGCACGCTGCCGCACCTGCGCCAGACCGGGCGCACCCTGTTCGCGCTGGATGTTGCCATCCTCCTTGTCGGTCTGTGGCCAATGCTGCGGCACGGTGAACACCCGATCCAGGTCGTGCTGCTGCTGCTGCTCTTGGAGGCGGCCTATCGCCTGCGCATGGAGCGCCGCGTCGTCGCGCTGGTTGGCATCATGGCGGTCACGCTCGTGTTCGCCGCGTACATCCTGGCGCTCGGATCGCGGTACGGCGCGCACCGGACCGATCTGGCGATCTGGCTCGGAGGGCTGCTCGCGATCAGCGTCGCAGTCGTCATTTCGCGCTCTGCCGCCGATCGCGCGGCGGCGGACATCGCCCCAGTGGCGCCCGTGCCCGTGGCCATGCCCCCCTTGGCACCGCCCGCCGTGCCGCCCGTCGCTCCCCCGCGCAATCCGCTCACGAATCGGCAGCGAGAGATTCTGCGCCTCGTCGCCGCAGGCCTCGGTACCCGCGCGATCGCGGACGAGCTGCACCTGAGCCCGGAGACGGTGCGCACCCATCTCCAGCATAGCTCGCGTGAGCTCGGGGTCGAGAGCCGCGTCGCGGCCGTCGAACGCGCCCGGACGCTGGGATTGCTCGACTAAGGGAACCGGCTCGTCCTCGGCAGAGTACCCCGGAGTTCCCCCACATCACCGAGAAAATCACCCAGGGTGAACCCGATAATTCACCCACCGAAGTGATTGCATTCTGCTCCATCTCTCCCTACAGTCGAGCATCAAAGGCAACAAACGATTGGTGTGCGCGGGGCCGACGATGCTCCCTGCGTGCGACGGCTCGGGGCGTCGCTATCGCTGCGGGAAAGGCGCAGATCGCCGCATCCATGCGGAGGCGGGACCGGGGAATCAAGGGCATTCGCAACCATCGTGGGGATAGACAGCCATCGGGGAAGGGGATACTGATGAAGCGCCGCGTGACGCTCCTGCTCGTCGTTTCGTGCCTGCTGCTCTCGCTCGCTCCTGCACTCATCTCGGCGCAAGCGCCCGATACCCCCATCGGCTCGGTACCTTCGACCGCCACACGCGGCGCACCCACGGCCATCGCACCCCCGACTCCCACGCCCGTCGGGACGCGCGGCGCGCCACCGCCCGTCGCGCCCTCCCCAGCGCCGGTCGCGACGACGACTGCACCCACGCCGACCACGCCGCCGAAGCAGGCGACCGCCGCCGACACATCCTGTCCGGCTGCGCAGTTGCCCGCCGGGCGGAGCGTCTTCGCGATCCCGCAGACGGAGATCGTCGCGCTGCGCACTCGCACCTCCCGCACCTACCGCACCGACAATGGGATGCGCGCCGCCGTCCTCGCGCCCGGTTCGGTAAACTATCAGGACAGCAACGGGGCGTGGCAGCCAATTGACGGTCGCCTCGTCGCGGCGACGACGAGCGGGTACGCATTCCAGAACGGGGCCAACCGCTACACCCTCTCGCTGCCCGGCGACCTCGGCGGCGCGCCGGTGCGTGTCGAGGCCGGGGGCGCATCCGTGGCCTTCGCGCTGACGGGGGCGGCGGGTGCGGCGACGACCTGCAACGAGACGGCGACCTACGCGAACGCGCTGCCGGGCGTGACCGTCGCCTACAGCGCGGGTGCGGACGCGGCGAAGGAGACGATCACCCTGCAGAGCGCCGCCGCGCCGCACGTCTTCGTCTTCACCATGCAGCTGAGCGCCGGTTTGACCGCCCGGGCGGACGTGGGCGGCATCGCCATCGTGGACGGCGCGGGCACGGTCCAATTCCGGATCGCCGCGCCCTTCATGGACGACCATTCCGGCACGGTCGGCGGTCATTCGACCGCCGTCGCGTACCAGTTGGCGCCGGTGGCGGGGGGCGCGACGGTCACGATGACCGCCGACGCCGCCTGGCTGGCGGACCCGGCGCGCGTCTATCCGGTCGTCATCGATCCGACGGTGACATTCACGACGGGCGCCAACTGCACGATCGTCAGCCCGGCGAATGTGAACACCAGTTTCTGCGGCAACGGGACGTTCAACGTCGGCTTCGACGGCACGAACATCGAGCGCGGCCTGATCGGCTTCAGCGACTTCGCGGCGCAGACGATCCCGAAGCAGTCCCAGGTCGCCTACGCGGAGTTCGGCCTCGACGATGTGAACAACACGACGGCGAACACCACCGCCGTCACGATCGCGCCGCTGAAGGACCACACCTTCACGACGAGCGTGACCTGGAACAAGTACGACGGGACGACTGCCTGGACGACGGCGGGCGGCGACTTCCTCGCCGCGCCGGTTGCCACGACCGGCGGTGTCGGCGGCGGCACGGGCTGGTCGGTGTGGTACCCCACGCCGATGGTGCAGGGCTGGGTGGACGGCACGGTGCCGTACCACGGCCTGATCGCGAAGGAGGCCACGGAGAACGTCGCCAATGTGCTGACCTTCGCCTCGTCGTCCTACCCCGCGACCACGCTGCGGCCGTACATGAAGGTGCTCTACAACCCGTGGTACGGGGAGCAGCGCATCCACGCCTTCCATCGCTCCCCGCTCAGCGACCGGATGAGCCTCGATGTCAACCCGGCGAACGGGATGGCCGTGCTGCACGCGCACGACTTCACCGCGCCGGGGACGGGGCTGCCGGTCGTCTTCGACCGGTACTACGACAGCTACGGCGTCGGCACGCCCTTCATCTCCAGTTTCGGCAACAACTGGCGGTCGAGCACGGAGAACAACGTCAACCTCACGCCCTTCCCCGATGGTTCCGCGACGCTGCTCGGGCCGAGCGGCTACCTCGTCCCCTTCCTGCCGGACGGGAGCGGCGGCTACCTGACGCCCAGCGGGATGGACGCGACCCTGACGCGCAACGCGACGAGCGGCGCCTTCGCGCTGACCTTCCATCGGAGCGGCACGATCTTCAATTTCAACGGGGCCGGCTCCCACACGTCGGACGTGGACAAGAACGGCAACACGATCACCTACACGCTCGACGCAGCGAACCATGTGACGACGATCACGGACACGCAGGGGCGGACGTTCGCGCTGACCTACTTCACGCAGAATGGCACGAGCCTGATCAGCACGATCACCGACGCGAACGGTGCGCCGACGCGGAGCTGGCAGTACGGGTACGACGCGACGACGAATGACCTGACGACGTACACCGACCCGGCGGGGAAGGTGACGAGCTACGCGTATACGGGCGGCAATCTGACGAAGATCACCGATCCGCGCGGGAACATCGTCACGCTGGGGTACGACGGGCAATCCCGGGTGACGGCGGTCGTGCGGGTGACGAACAATGGCACGCTGACGGGGCCGACGACGACCTACGCGTACACGAGCGGGAGCACGGTGGCGACGGACGCGAACGGTCACGCGACGACGTATGCGTACGATGCGCAGGGGCGGGTGACGAGCGTCGTGGACGCGCTGGGGCACACGCAAGCGGCGACCTATAACGCGGACAGCAATGTCCTCACCGCCACCGACGCGCTGACGCCGGGCAACGTGACAACGATGACGTGGGGCGCCAATACCAATGAGAGCCTGACGAAGACGCAGTGGGCCGCCAACGGGACCGGCACCGCGATGAGCACGAGCGGCACATTCGCGACGACGGGATTCCCCTACCTGCCCGACAGCGGCACCGACGCGCAGGGCAACCTGCTGAGCTACGGCTACGACAGCACCGGCAGGCTGAACAAGGTGACGGGCAACACCGTCCACGTCGACGCGATGTACAACAGCGATGGCACGCTCCAATGGACCAAGGACGCGATGGCGACCGCCAACCAGACGAGCTATGCGTATACCCCGAACAGCCACGCGGCGGGCACGCACTTCACCCAGATGGTCGCGACCCCGCCCTCGCCGCTCGGGGCGGTGACGATCAACCTCGACAGCCTCAGCCGGGTGGGTTCGACGGTGGACGGCAACGGCAAGACGACGACTTTCACCTACGACAAGCTCGACCGGGTCACACGGGTGACGTATAACGGCGATACCGCCTGCGCGAGCCGCACGACCTGCACCGACGCCGCCTACGACGAGAACGGCAACCTGACGAGCCTGATCGACGCGACGGGGACGACGAGCTTCACCTATGACAAGCAGAACCACCAACTGACGAAGACCTTGCCTGGAGCGGGGAGTGCGAGCGTCACCTTCACCTACGATGGCGTCGGCAACCTGCTGACGCTCGTGGATGCGGGGGGCACGGTCGCCTACGGCTACGACGCGGCGAACAATGTCACGTCGCTGGCGGAGCCGGGCGGCAGCTGCACCGGGACGGTGAGCAAGTGCACGACCTTCGGCTACGACGCCAATAA
>JBBSFO010000321.1:0-6081 GCA_038238655.1 Thermomicrobiales bacterium
CGGTCGCATGCTCGAACACTTCCACGAGGGCAACCTGACCTACAAATCGGCCGGCATCCGCGACAAAGTACCGAGCACCTTTGTCGAGGTATCGCCGGAATTAGCGGCGGAGCGCGGCGTGGCCGACGGGACGCTCGTCCGCCTCATCTCGCGACGCGGCGCGCTGAAAGTGCCTGTGCTCGTCACTGACCGCGTGCAGGGTCACGAGTTGTACATGCCGATGAACTCGACCGATGAGCCGATCAACATCCTGACGAGTAGCCGGACGGATCGCGCGACGCACACACCCGCCTACAAGGAAGTCGCCGTGCGAATGGAAGTGCTGAAGAACGGCGGCACATCGCCCTTGCCGCGGAGCAATCCACGCCACGGCCATCGCACGCCGACTGACGGCGTTGAGGTCGAACGCAAATGGGCACGGCCCGATTACGTCCCGCCGACACGGAAGGTGGACGGCTGATGGCGAAACCGATCACCTACACGCCTCTGCCGCCCGCCGCGCCGGACGTGACCGCCGACGCGCACGACGAACTGGACCGGCTGCTCGTCGCCTTGCGCGAGCGTGGGCTCTTGCGGCTCCTGAATGGCCTGATCGGGGCCGGGCCGGAAGTCTCCGCCATTGCCGTCAATGGCCTGAACGCTCCGGCCGGGCAACGCGCCCTCCGCAACGCCGCCGTCCTCGGCCAAACGGCGACGAAACTGGACCCGGACGATCTCGAAATCATGGTAAAGGGCGTCGTGCGCGGTGTCGGCGCGGCGAGCGACCGTTTGGGCGAAGCGCCGCCGAGCACGATCAGCCTCGCCAAAGCGCTGCGCGACCCGGATGTGCGGCGCGGCATGAATGTTATGCTCGGTTTCCTCAAGGCGCTCGGCCAGCAAGAAACGGAAGACGATGCACCACCGAAGTCGAAATAACCTGAAGGGCATAATCAGAGGGTGGTGGCGAGCTTTAGACTGCCAGAGAGAGAGGCAGACCAAAGCCCGCCACCACCGGCATTCAGCATGATCCTCTCATCACCGCGCACCAGCAAGACGCGTGTCCGGGTTTGGACGGTTGACGGCGAACAGACCCGCCAGCACGCCGACCACCTGGCGACCGAGGAGCCGCTGGAAATCCGCGTGCTGGCCGAGGGAGAGCAGCGCACCGTCGCGGTGACGATGCGCACGCCGGGTGCGGACTTCGCGTTGGCAGCCGGATTCCTTTTCGGAGAAGGCATCATCGCGAACCGCGCGGAAATCCGGCGCATCACCTACTGCGTAGATCCGGAAATTGACGCCGAGCAGCGGTACAACATCGTCAACGTCGCACTCCGCAGTAGCGTGTTGCCCGACCTTGCCACCCTTGAGCGCCACTTCATGACGACGAGCGCGTGCGGCGTCTGCGGCAAGGCGAGCCTCGACGCACTCCATCTGCGCGGCCAAGCCGCCGTCCCGCCCGGCCCGGAGATTTCCGCCGCCCTCATCACCAGTCTGCCCGACCGTCTGCGGGCCGGGCAGGGGCTGTTCGATGTCACGGGCGGGCTACATGCGGCGGGGTTGTTCGACAGGGCAGGCAATCTCCTCGCCGTCCGGGAAGATGTCGGGCGGCACAACGCGCTCGACAAACTCATCGGCTGGGCATTGATGGAGGGCACACTGCCACTGCACAATTGCATCGTCCTCGTCAGCGGGCGCGTCAGTTTCGAACTTGTCCAGAAGGCGCTCGCGGCGGGCATCCCGATTATCTGCGCCATCTCCGCGCCGAGCAGCCTCGCCGTTGCCCTCGCCTCCGATTTCAACATCACCCTCATCGGCTTCCTGCGCGGCGAACGCTTCAACATCTACGCCGGACCGAACCGGGTACGAACCGCAGAGACGCAGAGAACACAGAGAAACGCAGAGAGGGAGAGGCGACAATAGATTCCGCCCGTTTCTCTTTCCCTTCTTTGCGTCCTCTGCGGTTCGTACCTGGTTTCAGTCCCCTCCCGGTAGACGGACACGCCCGCGCTGTGGCATGCTGTGGGTATGATGGAAGCAGCAACGAACGCGGCGCGCGTTCCACCGACCGAACGGACACCGCAACCGATTTACGTCGTTTCGGACGGCACCGGGCTGACGGCGGAGACCGTTGTTTCCGCCGCCGCCGGGCAGTTTTTCGGCGCGATCTTCGATGTCCGTCGCCGCCCGCTCGTCCGCACGATTGAACAGGCGCGGAACGTCATCGCAGAGGCGGCGGAGACGCACGGCATCATCGTCTACACGCTCGTCGTTCCCGAACTGCGCCGGGCTGTCGAGGAGGAGAGCGCGCGGCAGGGCGTTCCCTTCGTGGACATCATCGGCGGGCTGGTCGCGCGGCTGGAGGAGGCGTTCGGCCTCGTTCCGGCGGGTGAGCCGGGGTTGCGCGGGACACAGCTCGACCCCGTCTACTTCGGGCGGATTGACGCGATCGAGTACACTGTCTCGCACGACGACGGGCAGCACCCCGAAACGCTCGGCGATGCCGATGTCGTGCTCGCGGGCGTTTCGCGAACCTCCAAGACGCCGCTCTCGATCTTCCTCGCGCACTATCGCGGTTGGAAGGTGGCAAATGTACCGGTCGTCCTCGGCATCGAGCCGCCGCCCGAGTTGTTCCGCATTGATCAGCGCAAGATTATTGGCCTGACGATCCAGGCTGCCCGGCTCGTCAACTTACGGCGGGCGCGGCTCGAATCGCTTGGGCGCGACCCGGACGGCCCCTACACCAGCCTCGATCAAGTGACCGAAGAACTCGCCTACGCCCGCCGCATCTACCGGCACGGCTACCCGTGGCCGATTCTCGACACGAGTAACCGCTCCGTCGAGGAAGTGGCGCGCGAAATCATCGCCATTGTCGAGCAATCCGGCACCAGCGGCCTCCCCGCATCGGTCTAACCGAAACCGGGTATGAACCGCAGAGACGCAGAGGACGCAGAGAAGGAGGAGAGGAAACGACGAATACTTGATACGCGAGACGCTATTGGTCTTATTTCCTTGTTTTCTTTCTCTCTCCCTCCCCTCTTCTGCGTCCTCTGCGTCTCTGCGGTTCAATTGTTTTCAGGAGGTTGTCATGGCGTATCCGTTGGCATTGAGGAAAGCGGAGGTGGTCGCGTCGCGGGGGGTGGTGACGTCGAATCATCCGCTGGCGAGTAATGCCGGAATCGAGATGCTGGCGCAGGGCGGCAATGCGGTGGATGCGGCGGTCGCGACGCTCTTCGCACTCACGGTCGTCGAGCCGATGATGGTCAGTGTCTTCGGCGCGGGCTTTTTCGTCATCCGCGACGGCGCGACGGGGAAGGTCGTGACGCTCGACAACTATGCCACCTGCCCCGCCGCCGCGACGGAAACGATGTACACGCCGATCCCCGACCCGGTTGAGTGGCTGGCCGAACGGGACGAGAACCGCATCGGGCACAAGGCGGTCGGCGTGCCGGGCGCGCTCAAAGGCTGGGCGGAGGCATTGAGCCGGTTCGGTCGCCTCTCGCTCGCCGAGGTGATGGCGCCCGCGATCCGCTTCGCGGCTGACGGCTACCTCTCCTCGCCCTACCTCGTGCAGTCCGTCACCGAGACGGCGTCCGCGCTCGCCCGCTTCCCGGCCAGCGCGGCGGTTTTTTTGCCGAACGGCGCGCCGCCAAAACCCGGCACGCGGATTATCCGCAGCGACTATGCGGAAACACTGCGCGCTATCGCTATGAGCGGACCGGACGCGCTGTATCGCGGCCCAATTGGCGAACTCGTCGCAGCGGACATGGCGGCGAATGGCGGCCTGCTGACAATGGATGATCTCGCGCATTACCGCGTTATCGAGCGCGAGCCAGTACGCGGGATGTATCGCGGGCACGAGATCGTCTCGATGGGGCCAGTATCGAGCGGCGGCACCCACATCATCGAGATGTTCAACATCCTTTCCGGCTTCGATCTCGGCGCGTCCGGCTTCGGCAGGGCGCGGACGATCCACCTGATGGCAGAAGCATTGCGCATCGCCTTCGCGGACTGGAACCGCTACATGGCCGACCCCGCGACGACCGATGTGCCGGTCGCATGGTTGACGAGCATTCGCTACGCCGACGAGCGCCGCGCCGAGATTGACCCGCAGCGCGCGACGCCACACACTGCGGGCTGCTACCCCGGCATGGAGAGCGCGAATACCACGCACGTCACGACGGCGGACGCCGACGGCATGTTTGTCACGACGACGCAGACGTTGAACCGGCTGTTCGGTTCGAAAGTGACGACACCGGGCACGGGGATGCTCCTGAACGACACTATGAGCCTGATGAACCCGACGCCAGGGACAACCAATTCGATTGCCGGGGGCAAGCGTATCCTCAGTTGCATGTCGCCGACGCTCGTCCTGAAGGATGGTGCGCCCTTGATGGCGCTCGGCACGCCGGGCGGGCGGCGCATCTTCGGCTCGGTGATGCAGGGGATCATCAATGTGCTCGACCACGGGATGACCTTGCAGGAGTCGGTCGAAGCGCCGCGCATCTGGACGGAAGGGCCGACCCTCGAAATCGAAGACCGCTTCCCGGACCTCGCCGTGCTCGTCGGCGCGCTCGAAGCAATGGGCCACACTGTGCAGGTCGTCCCGAAAATCGCGGGCGGTATGAATGGCGTGCTGCGCGATGCGGCGACGGGGATGCTGCGCGGCGCGGCCTGCTGGCGCGCGGACGGCACACCCATCGGCATCAGTGGTGGCCCGGCCTTCATCGCCGGCCCGTCGTTGCCGGGTCTGGCATGACGGGGAAAGAAAGCCCACCCCCGGCCCCTCCCGAGGCGGGAGGGGAGAAGAAGGCGACCCGCCGCACCCAAGTTCCCCCTCCTGCGCCGGGAGGCCGGGTGCCCTCTGGGCGGGTGGGGGTGGGTAGTTCCCCCAAGCGCCGCAACCCGAAGAACGTCGCGCCCGCCGATTGGACTGCGGAGCAAGGGGCGGCAAAACTGCCTGCTGTTTTCGAGCGGCTGCGGGAAACGTACGGCGAGCGACGCTGGCGACCACATCAGGAACCGATAGACGAACTGGTGCTGACGATCCTCTCGCAGCGCAACACCGACCGCTCGACCGAGCAGTCGTACCTGACCCTGCGCGAGCGGTTCCCGACGTGGGAACAGGTGATGCATGCGCCGGTCGAGGAAATCGCGGACGCGATTCGCTGGAGTGGCCTGTACCAGATGAAAGCGCCGCGTATTCAGGGCGTGCTCGAGCGGATTGACGCGGAGCGGGGCAACTTCGATCTGCGCTTCCTCAAAGACTTGCCACTCGCCGAGGCGAAGGCGTGGCTGAGGGCGCTCCCCGGCGTCGGGCCGAAGACGACGGCGATTGTATTGCTTTTTTCGCTCGGTATGCCGGCGTTTCCGGTAGATACGCACGTCTATCGCGTCTCCCAACGGCTCGGCTTGATTGGCCCGAAAGTCTCCGAGGCCAAGGCGCACGATGTGCTCGAAGCGATGCTCAAACCGTCGCAAATGTTCGAGTTCCACGTCAACATGATCGCGCACGGGCGGCGGATCTGCCACGCGATCGGCCCAAAGTGCGACCGTTGCCTGCTCCTGCCACTCTGCCCGTTCGGGCAGGCGCGCCTCGGCACGACGCCTGAAACGGAGGAAACGCCGCCGCATGCCTGAAACGACGCGCCATTATGGCCGCCCACCCCGCCCCGTCATCGAGCCGACGCTGCTCACACTCGTCCGCCACGGGCAAACAACGGGCAATGTCCGCAAACTGCTCAGTGGCGTGAGCGACGACCCGCTGACCGGTTTCGGCAGGCGACAGTCGGCGGCGATGGGCGATGCACTCAGCACGCTGATCCTCGATGGCACGCTCCCGCCCGTCCACGCGCTCTACGTCAGCCCACTCCAGCGCGCCCGTCACACGGCGGCGGCACTCGCCGCTCCGCTCGGCCTGACGCCGGTGCTGCGCGACGACCTGATGGAGATCAATTTCGGCGATCTGGAAGGGCTGACCGAGGAAGAGGCCGTCGCGCGTTACCCGGATGCCCCGATTGCCCAGCGGAACAACTGGTTCACGATGGAATACACCTTCCCCGGCGGCGAATCTCGGCGCGGCTTCCATCAGCGATCAAAGGACGC
>JBBSFO010000322.1:0-6081 GCA_038238655.1 Thermomicrobiales bacterium
GATGGCCCAAGCAGCGCGGCGCATGCCTGCGCATAGTTCTGTACCATGACAAGCAGCACATCGGCACCCGTCGCCGCCTCCGCCACACTCCCGGCGGCTGTCGCGCCATCCGAGACGAGCGCCGCCGACCGCGCCGGGTCGGCATCATAGCCCGCGAGCGCGAAGCCCGCTGCGAGCAGCGTCCGCGCCATCGGCGTGCCCATCGCGCCGAGTCCGATCAATCCGATGTTCATACCACCCCCTGAAAAAATAATGAGCAACGCGTGATGAGCGATAGGCAAAGACCGATTATACTCATCCCTTTAGCAAGTCCCGTAGTATACTGCCGTCAGCACCGCAACCACTTGTCGGCTTACCCGCAGATGGAACAGGAAGGAACGTGACGTGGTTTACTCCCGCTATGTTGGGGCACGAGTCCGCCGCAAAGAAGACCCCCGACTGATCACCGGCACATCCACCTACGTCGGGGACGTGCAGTTGCCGGGGATGCTCCATTGCGCGATCCTCCGCAGCCCCTACGCACACGCCCGTATCAAAAGCATTGATGCCTCCGCCGCGCTCGCTCATCCGGGCGTCGTCGCCGTCTATACCGGCGAGCAGATGAAGAAGATGGCCGGCCCGATGGCGGGCGGCGGCGGCGAAGGTGGCAGCGTCGAAGAAGAAGCCGCCGAGGAGATGGCAGGCAAGACCGAGCAAGAGCAGCAATATCCTCTCGCGATAGGCAAGGTGCGACATGTCGGCGAGCAAGTCGCGGCGGTTATTGCCACGGATATGTACACCGCGCGGGATGCTGTGGACCTGATTGAGGTGGATTGGGAGCCGTTGCCCGTCGCTGCAACGATTGCCGCTGCGCTTGCGCCGGACGCGCCGAAAATCTTCGGAGATAAGCCGGACAATATCGGCCTGCGCTGGAACAAGACGAGCGGCGATGTAGATGCCGCCTTCGCCGAGGCGGAAAAGGATGGCGTCGTCCTCGATCTGCACATCGTCAGCCAGAGGCTCGCCGCCGTGCCAATGGAGGGACGCGGCGTCGCCGCCTTATGGGACGGCTGGCAGGACGCCCTGACCGTCTGGACATCGGTCCAGAACCCGCACAGTGCGCGGACGATTCTGGCGAAGGTACTCGGCATGTCGGAGTCCGACGTTCGCGTCATCGCGGCGGAAGTCGGCGGCGGCTTCGGCGTGAAGATCGGTGCGTATCCGGAGGACGTGATCGTTTGTGCGGCCGCCCGCGCCTTGAAGCGGCCCGTCAAGTGGATCGAATCGCGTGCGGAGAACATGCTGGCGACGAACCACGGGCGCGATCAGGAAATTAAGGTGCAGGTCGCGGCGCGCAAGGACGGCACAGTGCTCGGCCTCAAGGAGGAGATTACCGGTAACCTCGGCGCGTACCCACTCGCCGCTTTCCTACCTGTCCTGACGGCGCAGATGGCGGTCGGCACCTACGACATCCCGAATATCACCGTGGATGTGACCTGCGTGCATACGAACACGATGTCGGTCGCGGCCTATCGCGGCGCGGGGCGACCGGAGGCATGCTATTACATCGAGCGGATCATGGATCAGGTGGCGGACGCGCTGAAGATGGACCCTGCCGAGGTGCGTCGCAAGAACTTCATCAAGCCGGATGCCTTCCCCTACAATACACCAACTGGTCTGACCTACGACAGCGGCGAGTACGAGCGCTCGCTCGACAAGGTGCTCGAATTGGCAGACTACAAGGGTCTGCGCGCGGAGCAGGCGAAATTACGGCAACAGGGGCGCTACATGGGCATCGGCGTCTCGTGCTACATCGAGATGTGCGGCTTCGGGCCGTACGAAAGCGCGTCGGTACGCGTTGAGCCGTCCGGCGCGGTGACCGTGATGACCGGCATCTCGCCCCACGGCCAGGGGCAGGAAACGACCTTCTCGCAGATCGTCGCGGATCGCCTCGGCGTGGCCTTCGACAACATCGCCGTCCGCCACGGCGACACGGGCAACACGCCGATCGGGCAAGGGACGATGGGCAGCCGCGGCCTCGTCACCGGCGGCTCGGCGCTCGTGATGGCGCTCGACAAGGTCGAGGCGAAGGCCCGGCGGATCGCGGCGCACCTCCTCGAAGCGGCGCCGGAAGACATCGAGTTTTCGGAGGGCAAGTTCAGCGTCAAGGGTGCGGCGGATCGCGCCAAGAGCCTCGCCGAAATCGCCGCCGTCGCCTACAGCGATAAATTGCCGAACGACATCAACCCTGGCCTGGAAGAAAATGACTTCTTCAAGCCGCCGGGCCTCACCTACCCCTCCGGCGCGCACATCGCCGTTGTGGAAGTGGACCCGGACACTGGTGACGTGACGCTCCAGCGGTACTTCACGGTGGACGACTGCGGTCGCGTCGTCAGCCCGATGCTCGTCGCCGGGCAGGTGCATGGCGGACTGGCGCAGGGGATCGGACAGGCACTCTGGGAAGAAGTGCGCTACGACGAGCAAGGGCAGCTGATCTCCGGCTCGCTGATGGACTACACTGTCCCCGTCGCGGCCTTCTTTCCGCAGTTCCAGACGGATCGAACCGAGACGCCCTCGCCCCTCAACCCACTCGGCGTCAAAGGAATCGGCGAGGCGGCGACCGTCGCCTCGACACCGACGATTGCGAATGCCGTGATGGACGCGCTGGAACCATTCGGCATCTTGCACATTGATCTGCCACTGACCGCAGAGAAGGTTTGGCGCGCGATCAACGCGAACGAAAGCGCGGCAGCGGCGGACTAGAGGAAGCCTCACCCCCGCCCCTCTCCATTGCTTGTCAGCAATGGAGAGGGGGCGATACGGAGGATGCGTTATGAGTATCAAAGAAGACGTGTATCGTTTGGTAGATTGAAGTGCCGGAGAAAGACTTGGCGGCGTTGTTGCGCCACCTGGAAACGGTGCAGGCCGCACAGCGCGACTCACTTATTCAGATGCTGATGGATGCACCACTCGATAATGAACCGACAACGCCCGAAGAAGATGCGGGTGCAGTGGAAGCGCGACAAGAACGTACGCGTGGCGAAGGGAAGTCCTTGAGCGAGGTGCGTACAGCGTTGCTGCGTGGCTGATTCCGGCGAACTGTGGCAGGTTATTTTCGCACCGCGTGCGATGAAGGACCTTCAGCGAGTCCCAGTAGCGACACGGCAACGCCTCCTCGACGCGATAGACGGCCTCGGTTCGCGCCCGCGACGCGGAGACTTCCGCAAACTGCAAGGATTCGAGGACGAATGGCGCCTACGCGTCGGCGAGTGGCGTATCCGTTTCACCTTTTCACCTTTGATGAAGAGCATCAACACATCCAGATTCTCCGCATCCTGCCGCGTGAGCGGGCGTATCGCGATTAATGGGCAGGCGTTTCAGAGGGTCGGCGGGAGGCCGAATGCCGGGAACAAAGCGGTGCCAAACGTCGTGATCTCCGCGATGACGCCGTCCTCGATGCGCAGGACATCGAGCTTGAACGCCCGGAATGCGGTGTCGCCCGGCCGACGAAGGTAGCTCGCGGCCGTCGGCAGCCGGTTGGCCTGCGTCGGCACGAGTCGCCAATCGCTCTCCCGCTCCTCGCCAAACGCGCGCTCGAGGAGCGGCGCAATCGCTGCAAGCCCCTCGAAACAGCACGGGTTCGGCGGCATCGTGATGCGGATGTCCTGCGCCGCGATGGCGACGGCAGCGGCAGCGTCGCACCGTTCGTGTGCATCAATGAACCGCGCCAGTAGCGCCCGTTCTGCGGCGCTTGGCGTCCCGGCGGGCCACTCCGCGCGCCGCACCGGCAGATGCCCCTGCATCGTCGCGCGAGCGCGCTGGAGCGCACTATTCGCTGCAGCGACACTCGTCTCGAGGAGGGACGCCGTCTCGTCGGCCGGCCAGCCGAGCACATCGCGCACGATCAACGCCGCGCGCTGCCTCGGTGGCAGGACCTGCAGGGCAGCGAGGAATGCGAGTTCAATCGTTTCCTGCTCGACGACGACCGCGTCCGGCTGGTCGTCGCGCGGTGCGATCTCGTCCAGCAAGCGATCCGGGTAGGGCTGGAGCCACGGCACCTCGGCGAAGGAGTGCAGCGTCGTCGGACGACGCGAGCGCCGCCGGAGCAGGTCGAGGCAGACATTGGTTGCGATGCGATAGAGCCACGCACGGAACAGTGTACTGCCGTCGAAGCGATCGCGGCCCCGCCACGCGCGCAGGAACGTCTCCTGCACGGCATCCTCCGCGTCGTCGAACGAGGCGAGCATCCGATAGCAGTGGACGTGTAGTTCGCGCCGGTGGCGTTCGGTGAGGGCCGCGAAGGCCAACTCCGCACTAGAGAGAACGGCGATTTCGTCAGGGCGATTGATCGTCATCCGAATGCCCGTCCGCGTGTGACGTTCGCGATCATCCCAGTCATGCTCCGGCCCCGGTTCGCCTGACCTCCTGCACGAGCCAACCGTTGCCGTCGGGGTCGTTGAAGGAGAGGAACGAGTTGTAGTCGCTGCGTTGGGGATCAGGCCCCGGCATCTGCCCGCCCGCCTCGAAATGGAAGAGCTCGCTGGGGGCCGCCCCACGTTCGACGAGCGCAACGCGCGCGGCGTCCACGTCGGAGACAACCAGTTGCAGACCCTGGACGGAGCCTGCCGCTTCCGTGTTCCTCATGAGGACGATCGAGCACGCCGAGCCTGGTGGTGTCAGCTGCACAACGCGAAAGTCGTCGCCGGCGCGGTGATCAACGTCCAGATGGAAGCCAGCCTGCTCGATGTAGAATTCCTTGGCGCGATCCACATCCGAGACGGGAACCAGCACGAGTTCAAGTTTCCAATCCACGATGCATCCTCCTTGTTGTCATCGGCTCGGTTGCCGATCTTTCTGGAGATGAAACGTCCGCACCCGCGAAAACTCATCGGTGATGCGATGAGCGGGTACAGATCGGCATTCCATCATCCTTTCCACCCTTCACCCGATGCCGATCTCGCGGAGATAGGCGCGGGTACGTTTGGCGATGGGGAGCGGTTTGTCGAAGGGAGCGGGGTACATATCCTGCTCGACCATCGCGTAGCCGGTGTAGTCAATCTCGCGCAGCACGTCACGGAAGGCGAGGAACTCCACCGCACCCTCGGATGGCTCGCAGAACATGTCGTTGCCGACGGCGATGGCGAAGGGGATGTTTTCCTCCTCGACTTTGCGAATCATCTCCGGGCGGACGCTCTTCAGATGCAGGTAGGGGATGCGTTCGTGATGCTTCTTCATGAAGGCGACGGGATCGCCGCCCCGGTAGGCGTGGTGGCCGGTATCGAAGGCGAGGAAGACGCGCTCCGGGTCGGTGTCGGCGAGGAAGTGTTCGATTTGGTCCTCGTACTCGACGTGGGTCTCGGCGTGCGGGTGGAAGACGAGTTGCAGGCCGAAGTGGTCGCGCGCGATGTCGGCCACGCGGTGCGTCGTCTGGATCAGCCGCTCCCACGCGTCATCGTCCAGACGCTTCGGCGCGACTGCCTCGTTGGTAAAGAGGTTGGTATAGGTGTCGTCAATCAAAACGAGGAATTTCCCGTTCGTGGCGGCGATCACCTCGCACGCGCCGCGCACTTGCCGCTCCAATGCGGGCCATGCCGCCGGGTCTTCGAGATGCCCCTGCGCGAAGGTACCCGTCACCTTCAGGTTCCGCTTCGCCAGTTCAGCGCGCAGGGTCGGGACATCGGTTGGCAGATAGCCATACGGCCCGAGTTCCGTCCATTCATACCCTGCCTCGGCGATCTCATCGAGGCAGCGATGCCACGGCGTCTGTCGCTCGTCGCTCGGGAACCAGACCCCCCACGAATCCGGCGCGCTCCCAATCGTCACATCCATCATGCTCTCCCTTCGGTCGAGAGTAACGAGTAGCGAGTAACGAGTAACGAGAAGGGAATCCACATCAACTCGTTACTTCAATAGTAGAACCGTTGCAGTTGGGCGCGCTCGTTCTCGTAGGCGGTGCGGCGTTCGTCGGTGACGGGGTCGGTGGTCGTTTCGGCGGGGGCGACATCCCACCAGACACCCGCGCCGGGCAGGTAGCGGTGCGGCTCCGTCTCGACGACGATCACGCAGGAGCGGTGTTCGTCGCGCGCCTCCACAAGCGCCATC
>JBBSFO010000323.1:0-6075 GCA_038238655.1 Thermomicrobiales bacterium
ATCTGCCGTCGCTTCGAGCGAATCGCCGAAGAGCGTGCTCGCATACGCCCGCAGTTTGGTGCGAAAGCCGCCGCCGAGCAGTTGAGAGACCGGCATCTTGAGCGCCTTGCCCATGATGTCCCACAAGGCGAGGTCAATACCGCTCATCGCGTGGATCACCGCGCCCCGCCGCCCGTGGTAGCGCGACCCCATGTACATTTTTTGCCAGATTTTCTCGTACTCGAAGGGATTTTCGCCGACGACCAATTCGCGCAGCCCGGACGAGATCGCGTGCGACTGCGGCGCTTCAATCGCCGCCTTCGCCACGGGTGGCGACGAATCCACCTCCCCGACACCAGTAATTCCCGCGTCCGTCTCTACCTTGACAAGGATCGCATCCTGCGTTCCGTCCGCCCGCGCGTTGATCTGCGGCAAACTGACATAGACCACGCGCACATCGGTAATCTTCATCGGTGACAGCCTCCATCATGGGTCGAAACCGGGGAGAACAGCAGCGACGCAGAGAACGCAGAGAGGGAAGAGGAAGAAAAGGGTGATATGAGAAGAGACGTACATGCCGAGCGAACGGTGACACCCTCCTTTTTTTCTTCTCCGCGTCCTCTGTGTCCTCTGCGTCGCTGCGGTTCTCCCCGGTTTCCTCAGAAGTCGAACGGGAGCGCGAAGGTTGGTTCCGTGGCGTGATGATCCTGGCGAGGCATCGGCGGACGCGCCTTGAACCAGCGGACGAGTTCGACGAGTTGTTCGGTCGCATGTTCAAAAACACGACGGCCTTTTTCTTCCGTCGCCTTTTCCGGCTCACCGAACGCGCCGGTTTCCGCGTACTGGGAAGTCCAGCCAACGATTTCGGCCACGCCGCCGCCCATCGTCAGGTCCACCCACTGCCACTTCGCACCGTCCTGCACGTCCGTCATATACGAGGGCAATGCGCCCTTGATGCGATCCATGCGGACGCCATCGGGGTTCAGATGCATGTACATGGACGTTTCCAGCTCACAGGCATGCGCGCATCCGCCGGGCATGATGGAGGTGCGGATTTCCGTGTTCCACTTTTCCGCGATCAGTTGCCACCACGAGAGCATGCAGCAGGTCGCGTCGGTCTGAAGATTCGTTTGTCGTGCAGCTTGCTCGACGAGATGATGATTCGAGCCATGCCCATTGATGAGGATAATGTGCTTGAAGCCGTGGTATGCGATGGAGCGCGTGATGTCCATCAGGAAGCGGACGAACGTCGTTGGCTCGATGGTGATCGTGCCGGGGAAGTCCATCACATGATGGCAATAGCCGTAATTCACCGGCGGCATGACGAGGATGTCTTCGGGCGCAAGGCGACCCGCGCCGAGACAGACCGACGAGGCGAGCCGGAAATCCACATCGAGTGGCAGGTGCCAACCATGCTGCTCCACTGACCCGATTGGCAGAACAACCACTTTTTGCTGCCGCACCGCCTCATTGATCTCGGGCCATGTCAGCAACTCGTAGCGGTAGTGTTGCCTGACAGCATTGGTGTCTACCTCAGGCGCTTGCATCGGCGTCTCCTTTCAAGTCGTTTGTATGCCACAGAGGCACAGAGAACACAGAGAAACGCGAAGAGACGAGGAACAGGCGAGAATTTGTACCTCCCAATCCATTCTCCTTTCCTCACTGTGTTCTCTATGTCTCTGTGATTCCATCGGTTTCCTCTTTAGTCCGCGAGGACGGCGGCGATGCCACGGATTGCGGCCGCAATCGTTGTTTCGAGGCATCCGGGCAAGTACGGCGATTGGATCTCCTGATACCGCCCCGTGCCGTACAGATCGTGCGGGCAGAGATAGCCGAGCGATCCGTTCGTCACACCAAGCACGAAGATCGGCGTTTCGGGAAACGTTTGGCGCAATGTTTGTTGCAAGACGGCATACGGCTCGTCCGGGATCGTGACGAGGACGGCATCGCCGAGCCGCCAGAACCAGAGCCGTAACACCTGCGTATCCGTCTCACCGAGCGCGCGGCGGAGGTTGAGGCGGCGATGTAATTTCTCCCCTTCCGCCCGTTCGGTGACCGCCGCCAACTGTGCTTCCAAGTCGGCGGCGGACGGGATCGGCTTAATTGGGATCGCGACACTCGCCACCCGGACATGCAACTGGCTCGCCGCGGCTATGTTTTCCGCGCTGCTCGGCTGATACGCCCAAGTGCCGATGTCCGCGCCGGAGGTAACAATGCCTGTGTAGACAAACGTCGTCGCAGGCGGCGGGATCGCCTCGATCGCGCTCGCTGCGGCATAGCCGAGTTGCCGCCCGTTCCGGTCGGCAACCGCCGTGTCGCCGACATACCCGACACGTGGCCCGAGATCGCCGGACGCGCCCTGCATAAAAAGGGCGGGCGCGCCGAACGCGCGCTCCAGCACTTCCCGCGCCGCGCCGATGTAATCCGGCGAGAGCAGGTGATTGTCCCACGCGAGCGTCGTCGGGTGGCAGGCGTAATTGAGGAGCGTTGCCCGCACCGTCCCATCATCGCCGGTCACGCGCGCAACGAGCACGGTATCGTCCGCCGCGCCGTCGGGGTTGTAGCCGCACGCCCAACGCGCCGCCGCATCGTCCCAGTAATCGCGATTCACGGCGAGGTTGCACCGCCCTTGCCCATAGGTGATCCAGGCAGGCGCAAGCCCTTCGCGCGCCGCGAGCACCGCAGCGACGATCTCATCAGCGAGGCGCGCGCGATAGGCGACGCCGAGGTCGCCGCCCAGCTTATCGGCGATCTGCGATCCGGCATTGACCGTCGCATGCTGATGGCCGAGGGTCAGGACGAAGGTCTCCTCGGTCACTCCCGTGCGCTCTTGCACCGTCCGCCGCAGTGCCCGCTCATCGTCGGGATTTTGGAAGGAGCAGTAATCGAGCGCGACGAGCGTCAATTCCGGCCCCGATCCATCAATCGGCGCGATCATCGCCGCCGTCGCCGTGCTCGTGCGATGAACACCGTCCGCAACATCATGTTTCGCCGCGCCCCACCAGCGCATATAGATACCGACCGGCCCGGTAACATCACGCACCGCGATCCCGAACCGACAACGCGTATTCTTCGACAGTACTTCTCGCGTCATCTTCCCATTTCCTCCCTATTTCCCTCTTTGCGTTCTCAGCGTCCTTTGCGTCTTTGCGATTCTCCCCGGTTTCCCCTCCCCGCCCGAATCACCAATCCGCCACGGATGCATCGTCGTGGAAGTAACGCATCAGGACTTCCTGCTCGAAAGGGTGCTTCGCGGCTTGGGCCTCATTCACTTCGATGCCGAGGCCCGGCGTGTCGGTAAGCGTCGCGAAGCCGTCCTTGACAACAAGTGGCGAGGAAACGACGTGCTCGCGCCACGGCACATCGGCGCGGATCGCCTCCTGGATGAGGAAGTTCGGCGTCGCGAGGCCGAAATGGATCGCCGCCACGGTCGCGATCGGGCCGAGCGGGTTATGCGGGGCGAGTGAGATGTAATAGGTCTCGGCCATCGCCGCGATTTTGCGCGCCTCCCAGAGGCCGCCACAATGGCAGAGGTCGGGCTGGATGATCGCCACCGCGCGCTTTTCGAGCAACTCGCGGAACTGATACCGTGTCACCAGCCGCTCGCCCGATGCTATGGGGGTAGAGAGCGAGCGCGAAACGTGCGCGAGGCCGTCCACACTGTCCGGCAGGCAAGGTTCCTCGATGAAGTACGGGCGATACGGCGCGAGCGCTTCGCCATAGAGCACCGCCATTTCCGGCAGCGTGCGGCCGTGGAAATCCACCATGATGTCAATGTCGTCCCCGACCGCCGTGCGAATCGCCGCCATCAGCCTGGCAGACCGCGCGATGGCGGCGTGCCCTTCCAATGGCCCACTACGGGGCACCACGAGCGCCTTGAGCGCGGTGTAGCCCGCCGCGACCGATTCCCGCGCCCGCTCCGCCATCTGCTCCTCGGTGTCCTGCAAATAGAGGCTCTGCATCTCGCCGCCGCCGAGGTGGTCATACATCCGAATTTTGTCCCGCACCGCGCCGCCGAGCAATTGATACACGGGCAACCCGACTGATTTTCCGAAGATGTCCCAGCATGCCTGCTCGATGCCGCTGATCGCGGACATGCCGACGACCCCGGCGCGAAAAAAGGGCTGACGGAACATCATCTGATAGAGATGCTCGATGCGGCGCGGGTCCTCACCGAGAATGAACGGCGCGAGGTCTTCGATGCTGCCGACAACGCCGCGCGTCTTCCATTCGAGCGATGCCTCGCCCCAGCCGGTAATCCCTTCGTCCGTCTCGACCTTGACGAAAATCCAGTTGCGCATCTGCGCGTTGACGATCACTGGGCGGATCGCGGTTATCTTCATCGCGCTGTGTGCCTCCCGATTCCTGGCAGCCCACGCTACCAACACAAGATTTCCCTCATCCCCGCAAGAAGTGATTGATGACATTTGCGGTGATGCGCGAGACATGCGGGTCTACGAGCAGGCTGGACGGATAGGTAATGGAGCCGACCGAGAAGACCGCGCCGCCGGTCGGCGTCTCGTAGTAGACCATCTCCGAGCCGCCATCGTCCGGGTTTATCCCTTTCGCGAGCAGCACGGTGTTCGGTGGCGAGTGGGGCGTCATCTTGTCGGTTTCGTGGCCGGACGCGCCGCCAGGTACGCGCTCGTGCAAACTCGCCTCGCCGAACAGGTCGCCATCGCGCAGACCCGTCCCGGCAAAGACCCAGTGCGCCGCGTTCCGCACTTGGTACGGCGCGGCGGTCATGATACCCGTGTGCGTCGTCGCGACGCCGAGCAGCGATGCCTCCGGCTCGACCGTGCGATGGAAGCGACTGTCGTAGTAGATGGACGGATCATGCGGGTCGTACATGCCCAATTTCCCGCCCCCGGCGAGCAGTTGCGACTTGACATGGAGTGTCGCGTCGTCGAGGAATTCGACCTCGCAGTTGATGCCGTTGCCGCCGAGATACATCAACCGCCCACCGCGCTCCCGCACCCACTCCTTGACGCGGCGGAACATCGCGGCGGACCAATACTCCGGGTGCGTGGTGATCGCCAGCAGTTTGTAGGCGTCGAGATTGAGCGCGCCCGTGTGCAACTGATGGTCCGCGTAGAAGTCGTACGCGAACCCTTCCCGTTCGAGCCAGGCGAGGAAGCGCCACTCTCCCGGTGCGAGATGCGACGCCGACCGTCCCGCGATCGGATCAGTCGCTTCCGCATTTTCCGGGACGGTGTTGCCCGGCTCGGGACGCTGGAACGAGAGCGGCGCGTAGTCGTCGTTGTCGTGGCTCCAGACATTGAAGGTCGCCTCGGTGTAGCGTTCGAGGTCCTGCCGCGCGTTCGTCGTCGGGATCGGCGGCAAGCGGTCGGCATTAATGTAGTTGCTGCGGCCTCCGAAGTTGTTGTAGGCATTCCAGGTGTTCGTGGAGGCGAGGACGGCGATTGGCGACTGCGGCGTTTGCGACGCGACGACCCATGGAAAGGAAAAGAACGCGCCGGACTCAGCCTTGGCGTGCAGGTAATACAACCCGGATCGCTCCGGCGCGGTGACGAGGCGCGTCACATCCGGCGGGCCATAGCCGACCGTGTTCCAGCGGACGCCCGTTTGCGTATAGTCGCCGTCCGGCGTGATCTGCATCACGGCGTTCGGCCCGTGCTCGTCGTACCAGCCGAGCAGCCGCACGAACTCCTTGCGCGCCCCGTAGCGCCACAGACTCAAGCGATACGGTTCAACAGCGTGGACGAAGACCTCGGCCTGCTCGCCCGCCTGCGACCAGCGCGGCCACATATAGCCCAGCAGACGATTCGACAGGAGGCGGCACTGATACTGATATGGCTCACCTGCCCCGATCTGCATGGCCACACGCTTCGTGCCGAACCCATCCTTAACGAGCGTCACATCATACGCGCCCGGCGCGAGATCGGCAGAAACCGCGCCGCGCGGCGTCGAACGCACCACCGCGACACATTCCCCATCCCGGTCGAATTCAACCAGCACATCAGCGAGCGCGACGTACCGCTCGTCACTCACGTACCCCACAAGCATCAACAACTCCTGCTTCCCGGTGGCGGCGGGCTTTAGCCTGCCCGCCGCTGTGGCAGGCTAAAGCCCGCC
>JBBSFO010000324.1:0-6075 GCA_038238655.1 Thermomicrobiales bacterium
CCGGAGCGCGGTTGCCGCCGCGACGGTCGTTTTGCCGACGCCGCCTTTCCCCGTGTGCACTAAAATCCGTACCATGAAGCCCCCAAATCGTTGACGGCGCAGGAGAAGCGCGCAAAAATCCCACACTCAGTATCGCACCCCGCTCGTCGCTTTTCGATAGCGCTACCAGCGTGTGCTGCTTCGAGCATGCCAATGGCTGCGATATGCGCTCAAGGGATATGTGATAGAATAATGAAGATGGGTAGACTCGCCGGGCTAGGATATGAAAGCGACTCATCGTATAGCAGTGTGCAAAACGACATTGCATTGACATCGTATGCGACATCGGATTCGCCCGGAAATCCCTGAGAATGACGCTTAAAAAGCAACCATTGTCGTCATAAGCAATGATGCTTATCTACTCGATCGCCGACAATGATTTACGTTTCTCCGCTAACACAGAATCATTGTGCCGTGAAACACTTTACAAGACGTTGTGGCTCGTCCTTGGTTTCAATCCTCTCCGACTAGTGACGGCGAGCCAATCAGAAGGTCCACTTCATGTTCGATGTTTTTTCGTAGTTGTCGTGCCGCTACTTCGTTGCTATTTCCTCTCCTGCCTGCGTCGTGTTTCGGCCGCATTCTGGCGTCTCGATCTTCACAATTACAATCGCATACCGGCGGTGGCGTCGCTCGGGAGGCCTACACACACATTTCGTCGCGGGTCGTTACCTTGCGCGTTTCATCGTTACATACGGGTACTATCGCGAGGCCATCTGAGGGTGCGCTGAGATGCATACTGCTCTGCGATGGGGTGATACCCATGTGCCATCACCAGTTGCACGGTGCGCTCTCGACTGAAGGCTCGTATGATGGTGCATTGGAGGCACACATGTATCGTAGGGAAGAATATGGGATGCGAAATATGGCTGCTGAGGTCGTTCCTATTGATGTATCGGTCATGCCAACGCGTGCCCTTACCGCCTCCGTTTGGGAAGCGATCATAGCGATGTGCACGCGGGCCTTCGACCAGGATTCCGGTAATCTCTTCACCTTCGTCACGGATTCGATGCATGTGCTGGCATATCGCCATACTACGTTGGTCGGTCATGTCTGTTGGGCCAGCCGTCTTATCCAACCAGCGGGATATTCCCCGTTGCACACCGCGTATGATGATGCCGTTGCAACCGATCCGGCGTATCAGGGGTGTGGCGTCGGGAGCGCGGTCATCGAGCGCCTGATAACAGAGATTCAGCCCTACGCGCTCGGCGGTCTTTCCACGTGACGCGACCGCGATGCGTACCGATACCGGACTTGTGCCGACCCCGGACGATACCGTGATGATCCTGCGTACCTCAACCACTCCGTCGCTCGACACCGCGACGCTCCTGATCGCGGACTACCGTAGCGGCCAGGCGTGGTAGGGAACGGACTCCCTTCCCCGCTGCACAGGTCGGAGTCGGTGCGATCTTCCCGCCACACAATGAGGAAGATGTCCTCGCGACGCTGTACGCCCCGTAGGGTGGCGTACAGTGCGAAATCGTGATTTTCCGTATGCTTTTGCCGTCGAAACGCGTTTTCGGCCTCGCTACGCGCTCGCCCTGTCCGTGGGCGCAAACGGAAGTTTCTTGCCGGGGTTCATGATGCCGTTCGGATCGAGTGACCGCTGCATCTGCCGCATCAGCGCGACGGCCGCGCCAAGTTCGGCGTCCGCGTAATCGCGCCGGACGACGCCGATGCCGTGTTCGCCGCTCGTCGTGCCGCGATATTCGAGAGCGAGGGCGTGAATATCTTCGGTGAGCAGTTTGGCGCGCTCGATCTCCGCCGGTGTGTGATGGACGACGATCGCGCTATGGACATTCCCGCTGCCGATGTGACCGTATAGGACGACCGCGACCTGCCGCTTCTCCGCCGCTTCAGCGATCTTACGGAGCGTGGCCGGCATATCTTTGAGCGGGACGCAGATGTCCTCCCCCATGCCGACGCGTGTGCCGCCCGGCACGACAAGCGACGATGCCGCGCCGAGCGCCGCCCGGCCTGCCCAGAGCGATTCCATCTCCTTCGGATTGGTCGCCGTCTCGACGCTCATCGCCAACTCGCGCGCCACCTGCTCGATGCGTCCGACGGTGTCCGCGACGACCGCCGAGGTGCCGTCCGCCTCGACCAAAAGCATCGCCGCGCATTCGACGAGTTTGAGATCCGGCTTGTAGATATTGACGGCGCGGATGGCGGAGCGATCCATGATCTCCAACGCGGCGGGCAAAATGCCGCTCCGGAAAATGCGCCGCGTCATCTCTGCCGCATCTTCGAGGCTATCGAAGCGCGCGACGACCAGGCCGCGCGCTTCGGGCTTCGGAATGATTCTCAGGCGCAACTGCGTGATGACGCCGAGCGTCCCCTCGGACATGATGAACAGGGGTGTCAGATTGAGACCGGAAACGGATTGGAGCGCTTTGGAGCCTTCCCCACCCGTCCAAATGACTTCGCCCGTCGGCAGGACGATCTCCAGACCGAGAACGTAGTGCAAGGTTGGCCCGTACTTAACCGCGCGCATGCCGCTCGAATTGTTCGCAGTCATGCCGCCAACGCTGGCAATTTTGCTGCTGCCGGGATCGGGCGGGAAGATCATGCCATATTTCGCGAGCGCATCGTTGAGGTTCGCGTGGATGACGCCGGGCTGGCAGACGACCTGCAAATTGTCCGCGTCGATTTCGATGACGCGATCCATGACGTTCATCGCGACGACGATGCCGCCGTAGTGCGCGACCGCGCCACCGCTATAGGCCGAGGCAGAACCGCGCGGCACGACGGGAACCGTGTAGCGGTTCGCTACTCGCATCACTGTGACGACATCCTGCGTATCGCGTGGGAGAACGACGCAGTCCGGGCGACCGGGGTGCGCCTCGGAGTTGAAGGAGGCGTCGTAGGTGTACGGAAAAAGCGCTGCCGGATGGGTCAGCACCCGCTCCGCGCCGAGCAAGCGCACGAGTTCCGCGACCGCCGCCCGCGCATCTTCATCTCGCCGCAGGAGGGGCGGCGCATGCTCGTCCATTCCCGCCGTGGCGACCAGTTTCTCCCCTGTGACCACCATCTTTCCGGCCTCCTGCCTACCCCCGGCCCCTCCCGAAATGGGAAGGGATTGACGCGATCTGAAGATTGTGTCGTCTCGCCTCAGCTATGTACGGACGTATGTCGTATTCTCTCCCCTCCCCTTCCGTTGCAGGGACCGAGGCGTTGATCGTTATTCTAGCACGGCGCATGGCGCATGGTGCGAGGCAGACAAGACGGGATATGTAGTTGACTATTTGCTTGAATGGAAGATGTAGTGACAAAAGATGGCGGCTCGGCGCTAACAGATGCCAAGCGTCTCCTGTACCAACGTCTCCTCGCCGATACGCGACCATTACAGGAATCGCCCGCGTACCGGCGGCTCTGGGTCGGTCAGTTGTTGTCGAATATCGGTAGTCGAATGACCGGCGTCACGGCGCACGGAAACACGCCACGAACGAACCGGAAATCCAAGCCGAGATCTACCCAGTCGCTTGTGACTTGGATGTCGTCGGATGATTGGGGTGTTATAGGGGATATGAAGACCGCAAAGGGAGGTAGCGAATCATGTTCCGCTAACCTCCCCTGCTTGCACCAACGATTGCTCGACACGATCAGATCGAACTCAGGCGCGTGATTCGCGGTCTGGTAGCGCACGTTCGCTACCGGCGATTGGACGCAAGTCGTTTATGGGAAGCGTCGCGCGATGCGCGGAATCTGTTATTGGTGCGCCAGTACGTGGCGACCCCGTTGCATCGGGCGCGACGTTGCCTTTTCGTGCGACGACTTCTTCCGCAGTGAGCGGCTGTTTACCATATTCGGACATCGTGTCGCTCCTCTAATAATCGGACTAATCGCCGCATAGCCGCGAGAAACCTGCTGCGCGATCATCCGATCGCAATCCCGTCGCACGTACCAAAGCAGAAGTTATGCCAGTGAGATTTAGCGAGTCGAAGATTAACACACGACACGAAATAGCGATGACAAAAGTAGGGATGATCGGTCTGGCTGAATCTTCCAGAAAGAAGCGCTCAACCCATCTTCTCACCGATGCTCTCACTAAGAGCAATGTGTTTGTTCATTGTGTCCACAACGTCGCGCTGCGGATCACCTGAACGTTCGTCGTAAAGGGGTTCTTACGTCTGGGCTTCCTCTCCGGCGAGGATGCGACGCAAAGTGGCAAGCGCGCGGAACTGCAATGCGCGAATCGCATCTTCTCGCTTGTCCATTGCTTGGGCAACCTCGCGGCCACTCATGCCCTGAATGAAACGGAGGACGATCACGTCGCGTTGATCGCCGGTGAGCGCATGGAGCGCCTTGAGGAGGTCGGCGGAGTCAATATTGAGATCGAGCGGCGTACCGGTATCCTCGATACTTTCATGGACTTCGGGGATCAGTGTAACGGTCGGACGCAGGGCGCGGTAATGATCTACGACACGGTTATGCGCGAGGCGGTAGAGCCAGGCAAGAAAGGGGACACCCTGCTCACGGTAGCGGCCCATCGCGCGCCATGCACTCTCGAAGATTGCTTCGGTAAGGTCCTCGGAGTCGGACGCGTCGCGGATACGCGCGGCAACGTAGCGCGCAATCGTCGCGCGGTGTCGTTCGTACAGGAGGCCGAATGCCTCGCGGCTCCCTTCGCGTGCCTGGTGAATGAGCGTCGCTTCGTCCATCTCGATAAAGACGGCGGTGGACGACGGATTGCGGGCAGCCCGGCGCGCGGCCACCGCACGCAGCAGCGTTGCCCGGCTCGGCGCGGTACTAGGAATACAATCAGCCACCGCCGTCATCGTCCTTGATACACTCCGTCAACTCCGTCCACCCGGGTGGACTTCCATACTGTACGAACACCCACATATCGCACGTTCATCGCGGTCGTATATCGCCAAGCGCAGCGCGTGACCGTCGAAGGTTCGCGTGCGGCGTCTCATCCGGCACAGAGCAACCGTTGGCGAGGATGAATTTCCGTCCGCCCGTCTGCTCCACCGCATCCTGCGCCTCGGCGATCACCGCCCGCTCATCTCCCTTGGCGAGCGCGCCAAATTCATGCAGCCCGCCCATGATGCACTTGTCACTCTTCAGGCGTACTTCGCGCAGCGAAAGCCCCGTCAAACGATCACTCCAACTAAGCACCTGGACTGGGTAATCAATTGCAAGGTCCATCAGAAGGTCATGATCGCCATGAACATGGCAGACGTTGAGCCAGCCGCTTTCCGCACCCCGCAGCGCGATGAAGTCGTATGAGCGACCGAACTCGCGATAACCGATCTCGCCGAGGCCGTCTGTCGTGATTCCCTGGAGTGCGTAGTACACGCCGTCCGCACCGGCAGCGATCGCAGCGGCAATGTTGCGTTGCAGATTTTCTGCGATCACACCGAGTGCATGATGAATGGCGGCAGGATGCTCGCGCCGGTGGCGGTCGAAGGTTTCCGCATCGGCGGCGAAGCGACGAAGTTCGGCAACCGGGTTGTAGACCGTCAGCATGATCGGTGTCTCCGCCCCAAGCGCCTCACGCAGCATACGAATCGTGACGAGCCGCTGACCGAACATCCCCCGATCAGGTGCAACCGGCTCGATCAACGCCCAATCCTCGGGCTCGCGGACTGCGCGGCGTGGGAAAGGGTAGGGGAGGTCCGGCATGATCTTCACAATGTCGAGATCGAACTCCTGATCGAAGAAGCGGAGCGTTGCCTCCGCCATCCGCGCGCCGGAACCAGCGGGGCGGAAATGGTGCCAGAAGCAGAGAGGTAGCCGGTCCACCGGCTGCCCGCTCACCGCTGCGCGTACTCGCTCGATACGTGTCATTTCCTCCACTTACCGCCCCTCCTTCTGACCGTTCCTGCCGCGCCACACTCGCTTCTCAATCGGGATCATCGTGTCTTGACGCTCCACTCGAATGATGCGTGAGTCTACCACAATATGTACTGGCGAAGAACGTACACCCAGCCTGACCGTCAACAGTTAGCAATTCGCAGCCGCAACAACCTGCGGGGACTGATGGCGCAGCATTTTTTGGCACACAGATGCAACGAGAAATCTTCGTGCAGG
>JBBSFO010000325.1:0-6041 GCA_038238655.1 Thermomicrobiales bacterium
ACCGCCGAGATTGAACTGATAGTCGTGCTTGTCGCTGACCAGTTGCTGGTAGACGGTGGACTCCTGCGGATCGAGCGCGATGTCCACGCCGAGGTTCTGGCGCATTTGCGCCTGGACCGCCTGCGCGACCGTCGGGCCATCGCCCGTGTTCGCGAAGATGTACTTCGTGCCGTTCAGGCTTTTCGGGTCAATGCCGGCGTCCGCGAGGATCTTCTTCGCTTTCGCAGCGTCGAACTTGTACTGGCTGCCGATGCTCTCGCTGTAACCCGGCTCGCCCGGCGCGATCCACGAGGTGATCGGCTTGCCGACACCCTTGAAAACATCGTTGATGAAGGCATCGCGGTCAATCGCCGTTGCGAAAGCCTTGCGGACAGCCGGGTTGTTGAATGGCGCGCGCTGGTTCTGGAAGCGGAAGCCGAAGGTCGTCAACTGCGGCGCGCGGACGATCTGGCTCTTGTACTGCGGATCCGCGAGGACTTGCTGACGGTTGCCGGTCGGCACGGCAAGCGAGTCAATCTCGTTGTTCTGGTAGGCGTTGAACCGCTGCGCGGAGTCCGTGATGATCGTGAATTCGAGGCGGGTGAGGATTGGCTTTTGGCCGGTGTAGTTGGCGTTGGGCACGAAGGTCAGCTTTTGCTTCGACTGGAATGTTTCGAGCGTCCACGCGCCGTTCGTAACATGGTTTTTGGGGTCCTGCCACCAGTTCGCGCCGCCCTTCTCGACCACGTCCTGCTTGAGCGGGATCAGACCCCAGAGCGAAAGCACAAAGGGGAAAGTAGGCTGCACGTTTGTTAGCGTGAAGACGAGCGTGTTGTCGTCCTTCGCCACAACGCCGAGTTTGTCGAAGAGGGGCTGCAGTTCGGCCTTCGTCTTTTTCTCGTTGCCTTTCGCGGTCAGCTCCGCATAGCCGACGAGGTTGTCCATGAATGACGCGTAGTTCGAGGCGACCGTCGGGTCGAGGAATCGTTTCGTCGCATAAACGTACTCCTTCGCTGTCACGGGCGAACCGTCCGAGAACTTCTGCCCTGGTCGGATTTTGACCGTGTACGTCTTGCCGTCGCTCGAAATACCGCCGTTCTGTGTGGTTGGCACCTCGACGGCGGCGCGCGGGATTAGGTTCCCCTTGTCGTCATAGGCATAGAGATCGTCGTACATCAGGTGGATGAAACTGATCGAGTCGGCGTACTGTGCGGTGGCAGGGTCGAGTGTCTTCGGGTCCGCCAGCGCGGAAAGACGATACGTCTGCTTGTCGGCGGCGTTCGGGGCCTTCGTGCCCTGCGGCGAATACGCGGCCGCGGTCGTTGAGGCCGCAGCCGTCGTTCCGGCCGGTGTGGTGCTGCCAGCGGCAGCAGGCGCAGCAGTACTCGCGACGGCGCTCCCGGCCGGGCGCGTCGCCACCGCCGCAGTCGTCGAACTCGCGGTGTTGCCTGCGGTCGTCGCAGCAGGTGATGGCGTGTCGGTCGCCTTGCTCCCACCGCACGCCGCGAGAATTGCAGCCGCCGCACTCCCGGCGATGCCGCCGATCATTGCGCGGCGGCTCAATCGTTTCTGCCACATTCCCTTGTCCACGAACCACGCTCCTTTACGTTCGGCGCGGCACATCAGTCACGCCAACAACTACTCGCTTTTCATCATATTCGCATATCAAAATCATCGTACGATTATGTGAAACTGTCAACAAACGGCAGGTTCCACGGCCCCATGGCACCAATGAAACCGAATCACTTCACTTGCAGTACAGTGCTTGCAGGAACGATGCCGACGCCCATGGAAGGCGATATACTGGGCGGCGTAACCGCCAGATGATCGTGCAAAGCAGGACGTATGGATGCGCATCGCCCGGAAAACGCACCGACTCACGAGCGAATCAGTGTTGGCCCGGTCACGCTCCATGTCGCGCGGTGGCAGTCGGACTTGCCGCCACTGCTGCTCCTTCCGGCAATGACACAGACCTGGGACGCGTGGCTGCCCGTTATCCCGGCACTCATGCACCGTTTCTCCATCAGCGCCGTTGATCTGCGCGGCCACGGTGCATCGGATCACCCGGAAGGCGGCTACAAACTGTCCGATTACGCGTCGGACATCGTCGCGCTCACGGAGCAACTGGGCTGGGTGCGACCGAATGTGATTGGCCACTCGCTCGGCGGCTCCGTCGCGCGCATTGCCGAAGCGCGCTCCCCCGGATGGGCACGTCGCATCGTCATCGAGGACACTCCACTACACCTCGACCGCGCCGATACCCGCGTCGTGCTGCTGGCGAAGGGCTATATGAAAATGCTCGCTATGCCCTTGTCGGCGGTCGAGGCGCACTTCCGTCGCGTCAACAGCGGTTGGAGCGACGACCGGGTTCGCACGGCGGCTCTGGCATCGCAAAGCACGGCGGTGGGCGTCCTCGATTCCTACCTTGCGGGGGAAGAGCCGTACACGCTCGATGCGTCGGTGGCGGCAGTGCGCTGTCCGGTCTTACTCGTCTACGGCGATACCGCATCCGGCGGCTTCCTTTCCGACGCCGACGCCGCGCTGTATCTCGACCTCCTGCCGGACGGTCGCGCTATCCAAATCCCCGGCGCCGGCCACAGCCTCCACGCCCGCAAACCGGACGCTTTCGTGCAAGCCGTCGTACCATTCCTGCGTAGCGATGATGAAAACGATGAGTCATAGAGGCACAGAGGACACGGAGGAAGATCAAAAAGTGGAACGCGCCTCTCTTCTTTCACGCTTGTTTCCTGTCTCTGTGCCTCTGTGCCTCTGTGGCTAGTCATTTTGAACCCAAAGGAGTGCGACGTTGAATACACAGGCGCAGATTGCAGATTGGGTGGAGCGACGGACGTGGGCCGTCGTGGGGGCGAGCGATAACCGGGCGAAGTTCGGCAACCGGATTTATCGCGTGCTGCGGGAACGCGGATACACGGTTTATCCCGTCAATCCGACGCTCGCGACCGTGGAGGGCGATCCGGCCTATCCCGACATCGCTGCGGTCCCAGTGGGTGTCGAGGTGCTGGACATCGTGATCCCACCGCAACGCGTGCCGTCCGTGCTCGATCAGGCGAAGGCGGCGGGGATCACGCGTATCTGGCTGCAACCGGGTGCGGAATCGCCGGAGGTGATCGCGCACGCGGCGGCGCTTGGCCTCGACGTGATCGCCGGTGGCCCGTGCGCGATGGTCGAGGCGCGTTCGTGGCCACGCACCATTCCTAAGCGCGCCGCGCCATGAATGGAGAGAGAGGGGGAGACGGCGTGGTGGGTCATCCCGCGCGGCAGGCGCTGTATGGGGAGCGCGTCGTTCTGCGACCGACGGTGGATGCCGATTACTGGCACGGCTATCGGTGGGAACGCGATCCCGAAATGCAGTATTGGGCACAGGGCGACTATGCGCCGCCGAATCTGACCTTTGCGCAGTACAAGGCGCACTACGCCCCGCCGGTTGGTAAGCCGGGTGAGGCCGATCACTTCACGATCGTCACGTTGCCAGAGACGATCATCGGTTTCATCGGCTATTTCAACGCGGACCGGCGGATCGGCAAGGTCGAGGTCGGCATCGGTATCGGTGAGAAGGCGTACTGGGGCAAGGGATACGGACGCGAGGCGATGCGCCTCCTGCTCGCACACCTTTTCGATGACCTCGGGTTCCAGCGCGTCGAACTCGATACATGGAGCGGCAACGAACGCGCGATCCGCTCGTATATCGCGTGCGGATTCCAGATCGAGGGACGACTGCGCCGCGCGGAACTCGTCGAGGGCACGTACTACGAGACGATTATCATGGGCCTCTTGCGCGAGGAATGGCAGGCGCGGCAACCGTAACCATAAGCCCTCAATATATTGCGTCCGCTCACTCCCATCCCAAAGGACAGGTCGAGATCTGCACCGAAGAACGATGTGTGTTTCGGCCTGCCCCCGCATACTACAGGCAGCATGCCGAAAGGGTTCTTGCACAACACTGCGAGGAGCGATGAGCAATATCCGTGCGTTTTCGTATGTGGATGATCCGACGACACGAGCAGCGTGTTTCCCGCGCCCGATTGCACGACCTGTTCCAGCCACGGCGGTCGCAAGGCCGTTGGTAGTAACGGCAACCATTCACTACGTGCCTTCCCGCATTGGGCCGCGTGGTACGATAGCCCCGAGGCGGGAGATCGGTTGCCCGCGCAATTAAGCGGGACAGATTGCATCAGTGAGCGCAACGCCGGACATCTCCATCGTCATTGTCAGTCGCAACACGCGGGAGTTGCTGCGTGTCTGCCTCCGCTCGATTCATGAAGAGCACGATGGTTACGCGGTCGAAACGATTGTCGTGGACAGCGATTCGCGCGATGGCAGCGCCGCGATGGTGCGCGAATCGTTCCCGGCAGTCATTGTCCTCGAACCGGGCGAGAATACCGGATTCGCGCGCGGGAACAACCTCGGCATTCGGCGGGCACGCGGCGAGGCGATCCTGCTGCTCAATCCCGATACCGCGTTGACCGCTGGTGCGCTCGCGCAACTGTATCGCGCGCTCCATGCCGATCCGACGGTTGGGGTCGTCGGCCCGCTGCTGCGCTACCCGGATGGGGGAGTGCAACCGTCGCGCCGTCGCTTTCCGACGCTCGCGACCGCGCTTGTCGAAAGCACGCTGATGCAGGAGTGGTGGCCGGATCATCCCACGCTCGCCCGCTATTATTGCGCCGATCTTCCCGACGATGCGGCCCAGGATGTGGATTGGCTCGTCGGCGCGTGCCTGCTGGTGCGGCGGTCGGTTTTTTCGGCGGTCGGATTGCTCGATGAACGGCTTTTCCTCTATGCCGAGGAGCCGGAATGGTGTTGGCGCGTCCGGCGTGCGGGTTGGCGCGTCCGCTATGTGCCGGAGGCCGAGGTGCGGCACCACGAAGGAACGAGCACCGGTCAGAATATCACCGCGCGGCAGCGGGCGTTCGCGGTGAGCAAAACGCACCTGATGGGCGAACTCTACGGCCCGGTCGCCAGGTGGGTGACGCGCGGCGCGCTTGTGGCGGACCAATCGGTGCGGCTGGCGCGCGAGGCGGCGAAATGGTCGCTCGGCCACAAACGCGATCTCCGAGCGGCGCGCGTGCTGGCAGCGTTAGCGACCCTCCGCGCACTCATTTTCCCGCCCGGTCAGGGACGTTGAAGATGGCCACCCGCGTCCTGCTCGTCTCCGCCGAGTATCCGCCGATGCCGGGCGGTGTGGGCGATTACACCGCCCTCCTCGCCGCGCAACTTGCGGAATCCGGCGCGATCGTCGCCGTCCTGACGACCGGGAATGGCGATACGTGGCATGATCGGGATGTGACGGTATATGCGAAGGCGCCGTCTTGGGGTTGGGGCATCGCGCGCCTTGTGCGCGATCTCGTCAAAGAAATACGGCCTGACATTCTCCACCTTCAATTCCAGACGGGGATGTATCGGATGCATCCTGCGATCAATCTGCTGCCCGGTCGGCTTCCGTTCTCGCGGGGCGAGATCTATCGTTACGCACCGGAGCCACAACTTCGACCGTGGTTCGTGACAACGTTCCATGATCTGCGGCCTCCCTATTTGTTCCCGAAGGCAGGATTTCTTCGGGGGCAGGTTATGTACCACCTTGCCCGAGAAAGCGACGCCGTGGTCGCAACGAATGGTGCGGACGAAAAAGTGCTCCAGCAATGGAATCGCAAGACGTCACTTATCCCGATTGGCAGCAATATTCCGGCGGCAGTCATCCGAGAGCCGCAGGCGGCCCGCGTGAAGTATCGAGTGCCCGCCGGTGCGGTGCTGCTGACGACATTCGGGCTGTTGAACCAATCGAAGGGGATCGAGACGGCGATTGATGCGCTCGCGCTGCTCCGACAAGAGGGAATGAACGCGCATCTCCTGCTGATCGGCGCGGGCGCGGGTGTGAATGACCCGACGAATCGCGCGACGGCATCCGCTATCGCCGCGCATTGTGGGGCGGCGGGTATGGATGCATACATGCACCGAACGGGCCAGTTACCTGCTGAGGAAGTCGCCGAGGCGTTAGCGGCGAGCGATGTCTGCGTGCTACCGTATCGGGATGGTGCGTCACC
>JBBSFO010000326.1:0-6024 GCA_038238655.1 Thermomicrobiales bacterium
ACCGACGATGACGGCGGACGGCAAGTATCTGATCGGCCCATTGCCCGGCGTGCGCGGTTTCTGGATAGCGAGCGGCTGCTGCGTTGGTGGCCTTTCGATCTCCCCGGCGGTTGGCGATGTGCTAGCGGGGTGGATTGTCACCGGCGAACCGACAATCGATCTCGCCCTGTGCGCGCCAGACCGCTTCGGCCCCGAATACGCGGCGGACGACCAACTAAACGATGCCTGCCGCTGGCAGTACGCGCACCATTACTCGGCGTAACGCGCGACGCGAACGGGCGGGCCACAATGGCCCGCCCGTGATTGCCACGCTGCGACGCGTAGCGATTTGTCTGATCAGTTAATCGTTACCGTCGCCGTTGTCGTCGTGGCCCTTGCCTTTACCGCCGCCGTCCGTGTCGTGGCCGGTGGCACCGTGGCCAACAAGCGTGCCGTTGACATCAATGTTGTCGAGCACGGCGAGGCCGAAGTTGTCCGGGTCAGCGTCCTGACCCTCATCGAAGATGATGAAGAGCGACTTCACCTTCAGAGCCGAGATGTCAGTCAGGCCATTGGGGCCGAATGCCATCACATGCCCGGCAGCTCCATAGCGAAGCCGAATCCAGCCCTGACTGCCGTTTGAGGTCTGTACCGGGGTCGGCGAGTTGCAGCCGATGAAGTAGGTTGTGCCGTCCTCGGCAATAACGTCGAAGCGCGGGGCGCCCGCGCCGCAGTGCGAGCCGCGCGGATCGGTGGTGCTCGCTGGCTTGCGTAGGTCATAGCCAATTTCGGTGATCTTCTGGCCCTTCACACCCTTGATCTCGGCTTGCCCCGCAGCGTTGTTCGCGGTCGGGCCGGTCTTGGCGAGCAGCAATCCCTGATTATGCGGATCGTTGCGGTCGCCTGTCGGGCAGGCGGGGTCCGTATAGGATGTGGTACTGCCGCTCCCCGTTAGATCAACCCGCGCGCCAGTCGGGCAACCGATCCCGTCCAGCCATGTCGCTTGAACAAGGAAGGTGTGGCTGGGATCGAATCTGCTCGGATTGACTTGGAAGTTCACCGCCGCATAAACCCCTGCGGCGAGGCCCAAAAGGGCCGGAACCATCGCTACGACAACCACCAGCCGAAGCTTCTTCATGCTCATTCCTCCACCTTATCTGGGCGCGATCTCGCGTCCCATGCTTCTCTCTCGCCGGTGCACCGACAATGGCGATCTCGCCCACCTCCTTCGATAAGATTGCCCAACGGTCAGCCCGTTCGATGGCATCTCCTCCAGCCCCATGCGCACGATTCCAAAATCCAAACTGAGAACCGGACATCGTCCGCGCTAGAGATTATTCTCGCGAACCGTCCGTGCGGTTCCGATCGTTGGACAGTCCTCATAAAATGAGATACGCAGAGCCTTTGGCATATGGATTGATGCGTCGTGATGCTACAAACGGATGCGTGGGCGTGTCAGGTATGATGGATGGTGTCGGACGGCGGCATGTCTCACGGAGATAGGGAGGGAAGAAATGCACGGACTCGTCTTTCTGGGAGATCGTGAAGTCGCACTGCGACAGTTTCCCGACCCGACGCCGGGGCCGGACGATGTGATCGTTGGTATCCAGAGTTCGGGGATGTGCGGGAGTGATTTCCGCCCGTATCGCGCGCCGAAAGCGGACGTTGACCCGGAACAGCTGCCGATTGGCGGGCACGAACCGTGTGGCATCGTCATCGAGCGCGGCGCGCATGTCACGGACGCGCAGGCGCGGATCGGCGACCGGGTGATGGTCCACCATTACCACGGGTGCGACGCCTGTCACTATTGCCGCGCGGGGTACAGTCAGATGTGCCTGCATGGCAGCGTCGTCTATGGCTTCACCGGCAACGGCGGCAACGCTCCGTACATGCGTGTGCCCGCCAGCACGCTCGTCCGTTTCCCGGACGCGCTCAGTTTCGACGAAGGGGCGGCAATTGCCTGCGGAACGGGCACCGCGTACATGGCGCTGAAGCGGCTCGATGTTTCGGGGCGCGATACGCTGGCGATCTTCGGACAAGGGCCGGTCGGGTTGAGCGGGACGCTGCTGGCGCGGGCGATGGGCGCGCGAGTCATCGCCGTAGACCTTTCGCCCGACCGGCTCGCCCTCGCGCGGCAGTACGGCGCGGACGTGACGCTCAATCCGTCGGAAGTGGACCCGGTCGCGGCGATTCAGGAACTGACGCACGGCGAGGGGGCGGACGCAACGCTCGACTGCACCGGCAATCCGGGCGCGCGCGTTAGTATGGTGCAGGCCGCGCGCATCTGGGGACGCGCCTGCTTCGTCGGCGAAGGGAACACGACGACCTTCGACATCAGCCGCGACATCATCCACAAGCAACTGACGATCTACGGCTCGTGGACCTTCAGCACGCACGGCCTCGCCGAATGCGCCCGCTTCATCGCGGATCGGGAAGTGCGTTTGCAGCACATTATCACTCACCGCTTTACGCTCGATCAGGCAGATGAAGCATTCCGCGTCTTCGAGGGCGGCGCGACGGGCAAATGCGTCTTCGCCGTGACGTAACTGGTTCGTGGCCCAAGATTCGGAGGAGAAATCGTACCTCGAACGCCGAATCTGGAACCCGTACGCGCGTCTTTACACTTCCTCGCGAAGCCGTGTGCCGCATCGGGTGAGGACGCCGAGGTACGTACTGACGAGGGCCGGAATCAGGAGCGCGAATGTGCTCACGGCATTACCGACCGATCCTGCCCCCTCGCAACTATAGGGATGGCCCGGACGGCACGGATAGAAAACGCCGATCTTGAGCGATACGAGCGATGAGAGCGGCACCCCGAGACCGATAATGACTGCCCATCGCCATGCCTGTTTCGGTTGGAAGAAGCCGAGCAGGAACGTCGAAAGCAGCAGGATCGCCAGCGGCATCTGCACCTCGTCGTTGTGGAGATTTACGTAGCCGAGGACGATACTGACAAGGATCGCACCCAGGCCGATACCCGCAGTCCTATGGAAGCGCATTCGTCTTATCTCCCTTCCTCGTTCACGGCTGGCATTGACGATCAGGTCGCCAGTCGCTCGTGCCCAGACCGCGACGAGGCCCATCATCCCGCGCGTTGCGCTGGCATCGCGGCAACTGTCGGTGAAGACGCACGCCATCTCGTGGCCGTATGTCTCGCGGAAATCTGCTGGGTAAAGGTGCAGCAGCCATCCATACAGGTGCCGGGAGACGCTGATAGAACGCGGCTGCGGTATCACCGTGCCCATCCCTTTGCTGTAAGCAGATGATTAGCGTAGGCGATCCGGACAAGCGATTCCATTTGCTGGGCTTCCGCAGCGGCCACGCGATGTCCAAGCGCCGAGATGCGGTAATAGCGACGCCGTTCGTCGTCCATCTGCGGATCGGGCCGCTCACCACATTCCTCGATCCAATCCGCGTCGAGCATCTGCCTGATCGTGCGATACAGCGTGCCGGGGCCGAGGCGGACCGCGCCCTCCGTGCGATGCACGATCTCCTGCATGATCGCGTAGCCGTGCTTTTCCTCATTCACGAGCGTGAGGAGAATTTGAAACGCCGCCTTCGTCGGCTGTGGTACGTCCGGCGGTGATATGCGCTTCGTGCTACTCATGATGCCTCCTATATATCTGACTCGGATGTATCCAATACAGATATAGTAGCGGTGTGGCGAGGCGTTGTCAAGTCGGTTTGTGCGCCGCCCGGTCGCGCTTCCCACCTCGCCAATGCCATGGAAGCAATGAGCGATGAGGCAGCAAGGATCGGTGGCATGATGTGGCAGACGCTGCTACGATGATCATGCTCCAACTTCTGGCTCTGGTTATTCGGAGGAAGCATGAAAATCGTCGAGATGCGCGTCGTGCCGGTGGCGATGGCGGATCCGCCCTTGCGGAGTGCGTTCGGGCTGCACGCGCCGTACGCGCTGCGGACGATCGTGCAACTGAAGACGGATGACGGCTTGACCGGACTGGGCGAAACGTATGGTGGGGCGATCCCGCTGCGCGATCTCGAAGCGGCGCGCGAGCGGATTATCGGGCAGGACCCGTGGCATCTGACGCGCATCGAGGCGGCGATTGCGGGCGACCCGACCGCCGCACCGAACAACGACCGTGCGTGGGAAGGGACGCTTTCTTCCCCGGTGCAGACCTATTCGCCTATCGAGGTGGCCTGCCTCGACATCATCGGCAAGGCGACGGGTCGCCCGGTCGCGGACCTGCTCGGCGGGCGGTATCGAAGCGCGGTGCCGTTCTCGGCCTATCTCTTTTACAAGCATGCAGGCGTCGGTGGCACAGACGGTTTGGGGGATGCTTCGAGCGCTGCGAAAGAGCGGGATGACTATCTGGCGCGCGAGGCGCTTTCGCCGGAGGGAATCGTCCGGCAGGCGCAGGACTTCGTGCGCCGCTTCGGCTTCAAAAGCATCAAACTCAAAGGGGGCGTCCTCGAACCGGATGTGGAGGCCGCATCTATCCTGGCGATGCGGGAGACGTTCGGGCTGGAGATGCCGCTACGCATTGACCCGAACTGTGTCTGGAGCGTGGAGACTTCGATCCGCATCGGGTTGGAGTTGGCGGGTACACTCGAATACTACGAGGACCCGACGGACGGCAAGGCGAATATGGCCGCAGTGGCGCGCCATGTGCCGATTCCGCTCGCAACGAATATGTGCACGACCTCGTGGTCCGACATCCCCGAAACGGTGGAGCGCGGCGCGATCCATATCCTGCTTTCCGACCACCACCTTTGGGGTGGACTGCTGCCAACGGTGAAACTGGCGCAACTCTGCCGCGTCTTCGGTTGGGGTGTGAGTATGCATTCCAATTCGCATCTTGGCATCAGCCTGATGGCGATGGCGCATGTCGCGGCGGCGCTTCCCAACCTCACCTATGCCTGCGACACGCACTACCCGTGGCAGGTCGAGGAATTGATCGTGGGCGGCAAGCGCCGGTTCGAGGACGGTCATATCGTTCTTGATGATACTCCCGGCCTCGGCGTCGAACTGGACGAGGATGCCCTCGCCCGCCTTCACGAGCAGTACCAAAAGGCCGGTCTTGCCAAGCGAGACGACATCGCCGAAATGCAGAAGATTCAGCCCGGTTGGCAGCCGGTGCGCTGGTAGAAGCGCTTCATCATTTTCCCGGTGGCGGCGAGCTTCAGCCTGCTGCGATAACGCTCGTCAGGTTGAAGCCCGCCGCCACCAATACGTTATCTGGCTCACTAGCAAGGAAATCCGTGCTAGCGTATCGGGCGAGCATTGCTGCCGGAGTGCGTACCGCCTGCGTTCATCGCAAGGTTGCCGCCGTCCATGGCGATCACGCTCCCCGTCACGAACGATGACGCATCCGAGGCGAGGAACAGCGCGACACCTTTAATATCATCCGGCACGCCGAGCCGTCCGGTCGGGATGCCGGTGAGGAAGTTTTCGCGTAGACCAGGGGTCGCCGCCATCCGCTCGTCGAAGGCCGGGTTGGTGATCTGTGCGGGCGCAATGGCGTTGACGCGCACGCCCCGGCTCGCCCATTCGGTGCTCAATTCGCGCGTCATCTGCACGACGCCGCCCATTGCCACACTGTAGGCGAAGTTCCCGCGACCGAGCGCGGTGATGCCGCCGATCGAGGCCATGTTAATGATGCTGCCCTTGCCGACGCGCAGCATCCGCCGACCACCCTCCTGGCAGGAGCAGAACTTGCCGACGAGCGCACCGTTCAGAACCTCCTGAAACTTCTCGATCGGGAGGTCTTCCGGATGGTACAAGTGGTTGTTGCCGGGGATATTGGCAAGAATATCAATACGGCCGAACTCCCGGTCGAGGCGTTCATACATGCCGCGAATCTGCTCCACATCCGAGACATCGCAGACGACAGGAATGACCCGCCGCCCGAGGGCGGCAATCTCGCCCGCCGTACGTTCCAGTGTCTCCGTGCGATAATCGCAGATCAGCAGATCGGCCCCGGCCTCGGCGAATGCGAGCGCCGTCGCCCGCCCCATGTTCTGGCCCGCCCCGGAAACCAGCGCAACGCGCCCGGTTAGATCAAACAGTTCGAGAACCATGCT
>JBBSFO010000327.1:0-6015 GCA_038238655.1 Thermomicrobiales bacterium
CCCGCGTTCGCGGAAGCCGAGGGCGAAGTGAACGCGCGCGTCAAGCGACTGCTCGGCATCCACGGCAACCGGACGGTGGATTCGTTTCACCGCGAACTCGGCCACATCATGTGGGACAACTGCGGCATGGCACGTACGGATGCCAGTCTCCTGGAGGCAATCGCGCAGATCGGCCAGGTGCGCGAAGAGTTCTGGCAGAACGTCAATGTGCTCGGCGAGAATGCGGAGATGAATCAGTCACTCGAAAAGGCGGGGCGCGTCGCGGACTTCATCGAACTCGGCGAACTGATCTGCACCGACGCACTCCATCGCACCGAGTCCTGCGGTGGCCATTTCCGCGAGGAAAGCCAGACGCCGGACGGCGAGGCATTGCGCGACGACAACAACTTTTCCTACGTCGGGGCGTGGGAATACACGGGCGTCGGGAGTGTCCCCGCCCTGCACAAGGAATCTCTCGAATTCGAGTATGTTCACCCCTCACAACGGAGCTACGTGTAATGGCAACGCTCGCATCACGGGGAACCGCAACCACAACCGCACACGCCGGTCGAACCCTCAACCTCACGCTCCATGTCTGGCGGCAGAAGAATCCGACCAGCGGGGGCAAGATGGTGACGTATGATGCGAAGGGCATTAGCGTGGACATGTCCTTTTTGGAAATGCTCGATGTCGTGAATGAAGGGTTGATCGGACGCGGCGAGGAGCCAATTGCCTTCGACCACGATTGCCGTGAAGGCATCTGCGGCTCGTGCGGCATGATGATCAACGGTGTCGCACACGGCCCGGAGCGCGCCACGACCGCCTGCCAACTGCACATGCGCCACTTCCGCGATGGCGAGACGATCACGATCGAGCCGTGGCGCGCCAAAGCCTTCCCCGTCATCAAGGATCTCGTCGTGGATCGCGATGCCTTCGACCGGATCATCCAGGTCGGCGGCTACATCACCGCCCCGACCGGCGGCGCGCAGGACGCCAATGCGATCCTCGTCGCGAAGGCGGACGCCGACGCCGCGTTCGATTATGCGGCCTGCATTGGCTGCGGCGCGTGCGTCGCGATGTGCCCGAATGCCTCGGCGATGCTCTTCACCGCCGCGAAGATTTCGCACCTCGGCCACCTGCCGCAGGGCCAACCGGAGCGCGACGACCGCGTACTACGGATGGTCGAGCAGATGGATGTCGAGGGCTTCGGCGCCTGCACGAACATCGGCGAGTGCGCCGCCGTCTGCCCGAAGGAGATCCCGATGGATGTCATCTCCTTCATGAACCGCGACCTCCTCCGCGCCACCCGCCGCAAAGACCGCGAGGCGCGGAACAGCAACGAGTAATTAGCGAAAGTGCCACGGTAAGAATCCAGCGGGCTGGTCTGCCAATTTCTCGTTGTTGTGGCTCGTGTCGTGGCAGATCGGGCAATGTTCTGTATCGCTAGTTTGTGACAGTTAAGGTTCAGATGCATCCTGCTCTGGAAGGGGGATTTTGAGGCGGTGTTCATCACGTACCATCTCGACGAACTGCAATATGCCGAAACGAGTTTCAGCGTTGAACACCCGCATAGACCGGAAATCCGCCTGCTCATACACGCGAATTGCCCGCTGGTTGAATGCCCACACGCCGAGTATGAAGCGTAGCGGCTCGTATCGTGTCCGTGCGAAAGCGAGGCAAGAGTCAACAAATACCAGACCGTAGCCCTTGCCCGTAAGGTCGGGACGTAGTCCCCAGACGACCGAAAGCGTATCTGTATCTCCCCACAATCGCGCGAATTGCGCGAAGCCGACCAAGTTATTGCCCTCGTCCCATACTGCGTAGTACAGGTCAGGCCACCGAAGAAAGTCCGCGAGCATTTCGCTATCCTCGGCCCAGTCGTGCAGGCCGAATCTCCCCTCGTAGCGCCAGTTAGCGACCATCTCGGCATCTACTTCGGTCATAGGCGCTAAGTGAAAGTGCATATCCTCATCCTAACACGGCCGGTGAGCTTTGCTATACTTCCTTGCAGTGCAATGCGTGAGCAGAAGGATCATCATGGTTCGGGAGCAGGTGAAAGCACGGACGATTGTCCGCAATCCGCGCATTCTCTTCGGTGAGCCGATTATCGAGGGAACCCGCATCCCCGTCCGAGCAGTTGTGCTGTACAAGTACGAATATGGCGATACCGAGGGTGTTCTTACCGCGCTACCGACACTCCGCGCCGAGAATGTTGAGGCTGCGATGCGTTACTACGCCGAACATCGCGATGAGATCAATACGCATATCGCGGAAAACAACGAAGGCGAAGACATCCCATACGACGAGCTTTGATAGTCGTGTCCTGATAGGAGAACCAACGATGGCTGAAGCACATCCTTCAGCACGCGCCATTGTGTCGCGTCCCGATGTACTGTCTGGTGAGCCGACCGTTGCCGGAACGCGGATTTCCGTCCGCACAATTGTCCTCGCGCATTATGCGTTCGGCGGCATCGAGCAAGTGCAAGAGCAGTTGCCAACACTGCACATCCCGGATATCGAAGCGGCCTTACGCTATTATCGCGCGCATCGTGACGAAATCAACCAGCATATCGCGGAAAATAACGACGACGAAGACATCCCGTATGACAAACTTGGATGACAAATCCTGCGCCTGAACGTATGCCGCTCACCGCCGTCATCCTCGCGGGCGGGCAAAGTAGGCGGATGGGGGCGGATAAGGCGCTGTTGCGGCTGGCGTCCGGTGGGCCGACACTGATCGAGCGGGTCGTGGCGGCGGCGCGGGCGGCGGCGGATGAGGTCGTGATCGTCGCGGAGGATGCGGGGCGATTGCCGACGATGGACGTTCGCACGGTGCCGGATGCGATTGCCGGGGCAGGGCCGCTGGCGGGCCTGGTTGCCGGGTTTGAGGCGGCGCGGCACCCGGATATTCTCGCACTCGCCTGCGACCTGCCGTATCTCTCGGTGCCACTCCTCCGGTGGATGGCGGCGTTGCCCCGGACGTGGGACGCACTCGTGCCGTATCGCCCGAACGAGGATCGCAAGGCGGGCTGGGAGCCGCTGCACGCAATCTACACATCCGTCTGCCTCGCTCCGATGCGTGCCGCCCTCTATCGAGGCGACCGACAGGCGACCGCCTTTTTTCCCGCGATTCATGTCCGACCGATGACCACCAACGAGATGCGACCACACGACGCGCTCGGTCGCTCAACGGAGAGCGTCAACACACCGGAAGCGTGGATCGAAGCAGCCCATTGGCTCGCAAACGAACCCGACGCTATACTACGCGGCGAAGAATAGAGAGATTCGGCATGCGCCGTCATGGGGAGCAACAATGGGCTTGAAAATACGCGATTACCGAAAGTTCATGGTGGACGACGCGGCGGATCCGGCGTTCCTGCCACTCGATGTCTGGAATGCCCTCTTTGAGGAGTATCAAAACAAGCCGGGTAACTTCTACAAGGGATTCAAGCGTCTTGGGGTCCTTCGCTTCGATGTCGAGGAGGAGATCAAGAAGGCAGAAGCAGCGGGCAAGTGGCTAACCGAGGATGAAGCGGCGCGCGATGTCCTCTATGAGGTGATTGACGAACTCGGCAGCGACATGTGGTATCAGCGCGCGATGTCCTTGATCGAGGAAGACTGCCGCAAAGATATCGCCTGGAGACCGAAGAACTACGCGAAATACCTCGACCCAGTGTACGATGAGCAGGAAACGCGCGGTTGGCAGCCGTATTGGGAACCCGCCCGTTGGGTTTTGCCGGGCGCGCAGACACCGCAGCAATGAGAGATGAGCAATGAGCAATGAGAGGGGATTGTCCCTCCTCATTGCTCATTGCTCATTGCTGCGGAAGGAACCACCGCACTTTTCGTATCGTTGTACCCATACCTGCGTGCTATCATGCGAGCGAACGCACTGACCGCGACAAAAGAGACGAACAGATCAAAGGGGGGACATGATGATCGCAGTGACACAACGATGGGCGCGACGGGGGATGGCAGTTGGCATGCTTCTGCTGACGGCGGCACTGTTGAGCGCATGCATCGAGGCGAATTCCAGTAGCACAATCGGCTCGGACTTCAAGGGGACGACGAATCTGCGTATCGGCATTTCCAAAGTCGCCATCCAGACGCTGACCTCGATCGGTAACAGCCTCGGTGGCACGCCAACGCCGAACTCCGGCGCGATGCCGGACAACATCTTCGGCGATCTGAACAATCAGGTCACGAGCATGGGCGGCACGGCGAAGCCGTACGACAACGGGAACTTCATGGGCGTGGATATTACGATGCAGTTCAACTCACTTGACGAGATGCAGAGCCAGATCAATAGCATCCTCGGTAGTTCGTCCGGATCATCGGGTGCGTCGAACTCCTCGAATCCGCTGTCTGGTAGTGGCGCCGGGGATAGCGCGCTGATCCAGATTACCGCGAAGAGCACCGACGCTGGATTGCGCATTGATGGCACGGTGGACCCGTTGAGTACGCTCAACGACCCGACTAATCCGAACGCCATTCCCGGCCTCGACCTCAACGCGCTGCTCATCGGTGGTGGCCAGGTGCAACTCGCCTTCACGATGCCGGGCAAGATCACGAGTGCCGATGCGCTCGCGAAGCAAAGCGGTAACACGGTTTCGTGGAGCTTCAAAGTCGGCGACAAGGCCGCAACGATCTTCGCCGAAGCAAACAAGAGCTAAAGCGGGTCACACCGTGTGAGCAGGGCTTCAATCTGCCACAGCGCAGGATAGCGGGCAAAGGCCCGCCACAAAAAAGGAGGGGCACACTGCCCCTCCTGATCGTTTCACGTTGCGGCGTTAATATCGCCGTACGTCCCGACGGAACTCGCGGACGCCACGCGACGGTCCACCAAGCAAGATGCCGAGCAGCCAGGTGACGAAGAACGCGATCAGTGCCCAAACGACGATCGCGACGATCGTGCTGACTTCGAGGACATTGCTGCCCGAGACGCTATCCGAGAAGATGCCCCGGAAAGGAGCGACGAAGGCCGCTGTCGCGTTGTAGATGAAACTGACGAAGCTGCTGGCCGTGTTCGCGCCCGTCGCCTTGAGAATAAAGCGGGCGACCAACCCAACGAGCAATAAGCCGGTGAGGAACCAGATAATCCGCGTCGCGAGATCGAGTGCCGAAAGGCGTCCGACCGCTTCGTCCTCGACGACACGGTCGCTCACATACTCGTCGCGCACTGGAGCGGCTGCATACGGCTGTTCCACAACGCGCTCCCGGACGACCTCGGTGGGGAGAGGTGTTGTTTCCGCATACGGTACCGACGCACCATAGGCGACCGGTTCACCAACAACCTGCTCTTCAGCGACGACGCGCCGCTCAACGGGTACCCCGGCGGCATCGCGGTACACTTCATTCGATTCTTCTCTGCGGTACGTCATCCCCATCGCTCCTTTTCGGTAAACGCCTGCATTCCTGCCGCGCGCACCAATCATTTCAATCTGTGTTGTATAAAAGCAAGCGGCGTGCCAGCAGAGAATATGACAGCGAAAACGGTATCCCAAAGGGAAATGGCAGGCCGAAGCCCGCCACCAATCACTGTTCGAATCAGGCCGGAACCGCTACGCGCCGTCCGCGACGCCGAGGTAGTGCCACGCGGTCGCGACAGCGATCTGCGTGTACACGATGATCGAGTTCACATCTTGCGATTCGTCGTTGTTGTGCGCGCCCGACTTGGACGTGTCCGCCTCCGGATGTCCGGGCGTGTAGCCGTATGCATGTACGCCGAGCGGCCGGAGAAGGCGGCTATCCGTGAAGCCGACAGTCAGCGAGGGGATGAAGATTACCTTGTCGTAGCCGTTGCGACGGAGCACGACGCGCGTCGCCTCCTGCATCGCTTCGACGCATGGATCGTCCTGTGGCGAGGCGGAGGAGATCGCTGTCGTGCGCACCTCGAAATTGACGAAATCAAGCCCATCGAGGATATGGTTGAACTCGCCCCGGATGTACTCGGCGTCCTGCCACGGGAGCGTGCGAATGTCGCAGGTGATGTGGCACCGCTCCGCGATGCTATTGGACTTGACGCCTGCCTGGATC
>JBBSFO010000328.1:0-6010 GCA_038238655.1 Thermomicrobiales bacterium
CGCCTGGGGATCAATCACCGGAATATCCACATCAATCGCCGCGTGGGGATGATGATCGAGGCAGATCACCGCGCACTGCTTCGTGGCATGTCGGGCGGCAATCGCCTCACCCGGCGCGCCGACGCGATCCCAGCCCGAACTCGTGTCGAGCACGACCGCGACATCCGCTTCCGGCAGTGACTCGCCCGCACCATAGACCGTTGCGCGCGATGTACTATCCATGTAGCGGTACCGTTCGGGGATTGCGCCACCGAGCGCGATGCGCGCCGGGATGCCGATGCGCCCTAACGCTGAGGCGAGGGCAAGAGCCGAACCGAGGCCGTCCGGGTCCGCGCCGAGGTGGGTCGTGATGAGGACGGCGGTCGCCTCGCGCAGGCACGCCGCCGCCCGCCGCAGTGCGGCGCGGCGCGTCAACCCAATTGGCGCGGCGGATCGGGTGTTCATGCCTGCCACTCTTCGCGACGGCAAACGCTGGCAATCAGTATCGTAACGAGCATTCATGCCCCTCTCGCACGCAACTCGCGTGCCAGAAACGCCGGATGGATGACAAAGAACCGTGGCCCAAGTATATCACGACACTGGGAAGGAGAGGGGAAGGACTGAGGACGGAGTTTCGTTGCGGATGCTTCGTCGTCCATCGTGATCCTCTCTCAGTCCTCAGTCCTTTCTCCATTATGCAGTGCGAGGGGTGTCAGCCTTCGGGATCGGGCTGGTGGCGATGTAGAGGACCGCGAGGGCGAGCACGACGGCGGCGCAGAGAAAAGTCGTGCGCGCGCCGTAGCCCGCAGCGATCAGGCCACCGGCGAAACCGCCAATAGGGATGTTGCACCAGGCGATCATACGGATGGCGGCGGAGGCACGCCCGAGCAGATGATCGGGGATAACTGCCTGCCGCAGCGAGATCGAGGGGACATTCAGGAGCGTCACCGCCACGCCCCAGAAAATGCCGATGCCGGTCATCAGGAACAGATTACCCGTCAGTGCGAAGGCGAGCGGGACGAGCGGTTGGAAGAGTGTCGCGAGCAGTATTTGCCGTCCGAGCGACAGCTTCCGCGCGATCTTCCCGACGATGAGCGAGGCGAAAAACTGGCCGATAGCGATGCTCGCGAGGAAGATGCCCGTCTCGGCGGCGCTGAAATGCAGTTCGATCCGGGCGCGGTAGACAAAAACGGCCATGATAGCGCTGGTCGCGAGATTGCCGACCGCAGTGGCGATCGAAAGGGCGCGGATCAGTCGGTGGCCCCAAACGAAGCGGACGCCCTCGCCCATCCGCCGCCAGAAAGTCCCTTCCTCGCGCCGCACAGTAGGCGCGCTGAACGGCCGTTTGATCGTGGCGAGCGAAATGACCGAAGCGACGTAGGAGACGGTATCTATCACCATTGTGCCCGCCGCCGTGAAAAGGGCGATCAGCACACCCGCCAGCGGCTGGCCGGAGAGTTCGGCGGCGCTGCGGGTTAGTTCCAGTTTGCCGTTCGCGTCCGCCAGTTGCCGTTTCTCGACGAGATTCGGCAAGCAGGCGGTATAGCCAACATCGAAAAAGATCGTGAAGAAGCGCATCAGGGCGGCGACAATGAACAACTGCACGAGCGTCAGGTAGCCAGAGAAATACGCGACCGGAATGCTGAAGACAAGCAGTCCGCGTGCCGCATCACAGACAAGCATGATCGCGCGGCGGTTCCAGCGATCCGCGATCACCCCGGCGGGCAGAGCAAAGATCAGGTACGGGAGGAAGCTGATCGCACTGAGCGCGCCCACCGTGACGGCGGAGCGGTTGATGTCGAGCACCAGCCAGGGGAGAGCGAATTGCGTGATCTGCGTGCCGAAAACGCTCAGGCTTTGTCCACCCCAGAGCGTAACGAAGTCACGGTTCCGCAGCAGGGAATCCGCAACAGACTCCTGCTCCGGCACGGCGCTCGTCGGCACCTCTTTTTCTCCCTGCACAATCGCCGGTGCGTCTACTCCCACGCGCTACTCCCTTCGCGTCTCCTCGAACGCTTCATGTTGTAGCCTTCGTCACGATAAAAAGGTGCGGTTCATGGTCGGTGCATCTGACGGTTTCTTCATTCTCGCACATCACTCGGCAGGAGCGCAAAACTGTACGGAAATCACACTGCATGCGTTTTCCTGCGATCAAGGACATGGGAACGATGAACCGCCAAGGCGCCAAGGACGCCAAGACGAGAAGAAAAACAGATATGGGTCGCGATATGTCTTTTCTCCCTCCGTTCCCTCGTGGCGTCCTTAACGTCTTGGCGGTTCATTTCCCTTGGGTTTTGCAGTCGGCTTTTATCCCGTCGGGGTGTAATTGATGCCGAGGCCCGCCGTGCATGCGGTATCGGGTTTTCGCGTTGGATCGCCGAAGAAGTCGAGAATCAGCCGTGTGGCGCACGGCCCGCCATTGAAAAAGACCGAATGCCCGATGCCCGGTGTCTCGACGTAGGCGCTCTTTTTCAGGGTCTTCAGGACCAATTGCCCATCCGCGGGCGGCGTGACCGGGTCATTCCTGCTTTCGAGGACAAGGGTCGGCAGATCGCTCGTCACCGCCTGATGCTCGATTGCCAGCGGCGGGGCGACCGGCCATTGCGCGCATGTTCGATACATCGCGGGGAGCGTCGCGGCGTAGTAGTCGCGAATCGGTGGGAGCAACCCCTGAAGCAGGTCAAGTGCGGTCGCTTGATTCTCGAACGGCGCGCTTTCGCTGCATCCGGCGGAGAGTTGCATCCCCGTCGCGTACGCGAAGAGCGCGCCGCTGAAAAACCGCTCCCGAACGAGATTTGCGAGCATCGCCGATTCGCCGTCCTTGAGTTGCACGATCATCGCGGGCATATATTGAGTGTACTGCGGGATAGACAGCGCATCGTGGACGAGGGCAACGAACCGATAGCCGGTGACGACAACATCGTGGGGGTCGAGCGTTTTCGGATCGGTCACCGCGACCGTCACAGGGCGCGCATTCAACTGCGCGAAGACCGAGACGAAATCTGTCTGCAAGGTCGGCACATCCATCGGGCAATGCATTTGCGTGACGCACTCCGTCAGGTCCAGTTTGAGCGCGCGCTCGAAATCGGGGCCGCGCACCGCCGATCGTTGCGTATTGAGCGGGATAACCGAATCGAGCACAACGCTCAGCACACTCTCCGGGTGATCGCGCATCACCGTCTGCGCCCAGCGCGTGCCGTACGAGACGCCGAGCAGGTTGAGTTGGGTAGCACCGAGCGCGACGCGAATGTCCGCGACATCGGCGGCGCTTTCGGCGGTGGTGTACGCGGACAGAGTAATACCCTGCCCGATGAGGCGGTCACGGCAGCGCAGCGTCGCGGCGACATTACGATCCACCTCATCCGCGATCGGCAGGTTTTGCGCGTAGTCCTGTACCGTCTGCGCGGCGACCTCCGGGCATTCGAGCGCCGGTTGGGAATGGCCGACGCCACGCGGATCGAAGATGATGACATCATGCGTTTCCGTCAGCATCTGGCCGATATTTGTGTTCATGCCGGAAACGACGCCCTGATTCCGCGCGCCGGGGCCACCGGAGAGATAGATGATTGGACTCGGGTCGGCCCCACCGCGACGGTTGCGGAAGCGGGCGAGCGCGAGGCGAATGCGCGGCCCATTGGGCTTCGCATGCACTTCGGGGACGACGACAAACCCGCAGTCCACATCCTTGCCCTGCGTCTGTCCGCCCGGCAGCGAAAAGGGGCACGTCGTCCGGTCGAACTGCGGCATATCCGGTGCGTTCGTAGCGGTCGCACGTATCGCCGGTGGCGATACCATGGGTGCTGCCGGAGTGCTCGGCAGACTCGTCGCGGTTGGCAGCGGGGAGGCGGTCGGTGGCAGGGCTGTACCTGTGCTGCAACTGACGAGCAACGCAAGTGCGAGCGCAAGCAGGAGTAGCTTGGCGGCGCATGCTGTGCGGATCACGGTGCGTCCGCCGACGCGCGGTACGGCTGGCAGGTTGGGCACCAATGGGTGCTGCGCCCCGCGAGGCGCATCTGGGCAATCGTGTCCGTACCACAGGTGAGGCAGGGTTGGCCGTGGCGGTGATAGACGCGCAGGTGTGCCAAATTGCCGCCGGGGTTGCCGAAGGCATCACGAAACCCTTCGGCATCGAACGTCGTGCCATTGTGCGCGACGCCACTGGCGATCACTTCCTTGATGGCGGTTGTCAAACAGACAATGTCTGCGTCGGTGAGCACGCCAACCGGCGTTTGCGGGTGGATACTGGCGCGATGGAGCGACTCGTCCGCGTAGATATTGCCGAGGCCGGCGATCCGCCGTTGATCGAGCAGCGCAGCTTTGGTTGCCAGTTTCGGGGACGTGCCAAGCGCGACGCGAACTGCCGCCGCGTCGAGCGCGCCATCGAGCGGTTCGTGACCGAGGGTAGCGAGGCGAGCCACCAGCCCCGCCGGGTCGAGCACTTCGGCGGTGCCGAAGCGACGCATGTCACCGAAGCGCAGTTCGGTGCCGTTATCGAGACGGAGCGCGACGCGGTGGAAGCGGGCGGGCGGCTCGTCGGCGTTGGCGATGGTCAGCGTGCCCGTCATACGCAGGTGGACGACGAGCGCGAGATCATCGTCGAGGTCGAGGATGAGGAATTTGGCGCGTCGCCGCACCGCGAGGATCATACGCCCGGTCAGTGCAACCTGCCACGCGGCCTGCCATGCGAGCCACCTCGGTTCCGTTTCGGGCGCGATGACGGCGATAATCCGGCGTCCGGGCAGCACACTTTCCAGCCCCCGCCGGACGGTTTCTACTTCGGGAAGTTCGGGCATACAACGACATCCTTCGCGCTTCGCTTCTCGTGCCACGCTTCACCGCGTGATCTCTGAGTATAGAGCGCGGACACCGCCCCGATAAGGTGGCTGCGTTTTCGAAAGAGAACGCGAAGACCGCAAGAAAAAGATATACTTCATTTCTGTCCGTTTCTTGCTCCTCGTCTCCTTCGTGTCTTCGCGCTTCTGTTTTTGAAAGGATCGGACGCGATGCGGTGGCTGCGGTCGCGGCGGATACAGAACGCGCTGGTGTTCGTCGCGGTACTGGCGGTCGCGCTCTCGTTCGGAATCGGGTTGAACCGACCGAGCGGCCCGACGCGCATCACCGTCCTGCCGGTGGGGGACGCGATCACCTACCTGATCGAAGACGATGACGGACGGCGGATTATCGTCGGCGGTGGCGGGACGGACGCGGCGCTACGGGCATTCAGCGAGCGGACACGACCCTGGGAGCGGCGCGTGGATATGCTTATCCTTCCTCCGCCCTTTCGCGATCATCTCCCCGGCGCGACGGAACTTGTACGCCGAACGGATGTCGGCAGGGTCGTCGAACTCGGTGGTCCCGGCGCGAAGCCGCCGTCGCGTTATGATCCGTGGCAACTCGCCACCCTCGACCGGGGCCGCGTTCCTGAACGGCTCTGGGGCCATGCGACGATTCCCCTCGCCCGTGGCGCAACGCTCGACCTGATCGCTCCCGAGGCGCCGGACGGTATCCCGCTCAAGCTCCCCGCAAAAGCGCCGAAACCCGCCAGCGGCACCCACGCGCCACAATCATCCGCCGATCCTGAAACCGGCGCTGCCCCCGGCAGCTATCTACGCCTTTCGAATGGCGGAGCAAGTCTCCTGATCGCCCTCGGCGCGCCGGATGCCACCCTGCCCGGCTTCGCACGGCTGATCGGCCCAACGCTTTTTGTTGCCCCGTACGTCACCACACTCCCGACACTAACGGGATATGTTCGCCCGTGGGCGCTCGTTACCCTGTTCAGCGGCATGGAACCCGATGCCGCGACGCTCCCGTCACGCACGCTGATCGTTCCCCAGGGCCACGCCTTCACGATGGTGCTCGATCCGCACGGTGTCCGCATCCAGAATATTCCCGACGCCCCGGCCTGGGTCGCGCGTGGCTGAATGCCCCTTTCCCTTAGTCCCTCCTCCGCTGCGCCGGGAGAGGATAGCCCGTTGAGTATCAGTCTAACAGTGTATCTGCTCGGCGGATTGACGATGTTCCTGACGGCGAC
>JBBSFO010000329.1:0-5988 GCA_038238655.1 Thermomicrobiales bacterium
AGGTTACTCAAAGAGAGCGACTTTGTACGGTAGCTTTGGTCCCGGACCATGGTGATATCATGTTGCGAGCCATGGCGGGGGTAGGTCTTCTCGCGGCGTAAACTCGTGAACCACGCCAGGACCGGAAGGTAGCAACGGTAAGAAGTCCCTTCTGAGCGACGTGGGAGTGCCTGGCTGGAGCCGCGAATCTACGGCAAGCTGGAGGATCGCTGATCGAATCGGGGGTGCACGGCCTTTCCCCGAAACAAAAGACCGGGGGCACCGCGCCTCCGGTCTTTTTTCGCCCCTGCTACTTCTTCACGGACGCCTTTGGCTGCTGGCGGCGCGCGGCGGGGCGGTTGGCAGGGTCGGCGCGGTCAAGGCGCGTTTGACGATCAGCTTTGGCGGTGAGATCGCCACGGGTGGTGTTTGAGAGCGCGAGAGCCGCAGCGCTCCCGGGCCGCAGATATGCCTTGCGACGCTGCTCCTTGCGGAACTTTTCGACCCGTGCGGGGTACTTCGCGCGCAGCCACCAGACGGTATAGCCGACACCGACGAGCGCGCCGAGCAAGCAGACATACTCCCACAACCGCCAGCCGAGGAAGTTCAGCCCGAGCACGCGACAGCCGAAGAAGACCAGCCCCGTCACCCACCCCCACATCGCCCGATAGGTGATCTTATGGAGCGTTTCGCGATGGAGTCGGTGATTTGGGAAGATACGACGGGTCTGGTTATTGACGATCACCGTTGCGAGCAGCCCGAGGACGAAGATCGCGAGATAGACGATGGCGAGCGGGCCGAAGATCTGATCGCGCGCCGGCACATTCGTCAGGTAGTCCCAGGAAAATGGATTCTGCACGCCGAATACTCCCCACGAACACCCAATTATGCGGATTTTCTGGACTCACTGCTCGCCGACCGTTCCGCCTTGTCTACGCATCCAGTATAGCAGCGGAGCGCGACGCGCGGCAAACGAGTGATTGACACTGCTGGCAGGCTTCCAGCCGATATGAGAGCAGCGTTGATTGGTTACTGGGCAAGTCGTGCAGCCGTGTCCCCAACGATCGTTAGCCGTGGGCGACAGCAACGAGGCCCGCGATACCGAGCACGTAGAGCACGAGGACGACGACCGAATCAATGCCCATGTTCAGCGCCTGACGCCGGGGTCGGAAGATCAGGCCATAGAGATAGACCGTTGTGAGCAAGATGCCCAATCCCGCCAAATAGATGTCGCTCCGCTGGGCTTGCGGCAGGGCGGCCTTGCCCGAGACAAGGCTCGCCACGAGAAAGAGGACGGGCAAAAAGGCGTTGCCACCGAAGATGTCACTGTACGCGAGCTGGTAGTCGCCGAGACGCACCGACGCCAGCCCCGTCGAAACCTCGGGGATGGCGGTCGAGGCAGCGAGGAAGGTCGCGCCGAACAGCACACCGGACAACCCGACATCGCTGGCGATGGCCTTGCCACTCTCCTCCAGTACCACGCCCGCGACGAGCGTCGCGACAGCGGCCGCAAGGAAGACGATCACCTCGCGCGTTGTGCTCTTGCCCTTAGTCGCAGCCTCTTGTTTTCGTCGCGCTTGCGCCGTGCCGTCTTCCTCCTGCCCCCCCGGCGCGTCGCCCTTCGCCTGCCAGGGCAGATCGGTGCGCGCCTTACCCAACAGCCAAAGACCGGTGAGCCAGAGGACCGTTATCAGGAGGCCACCGGGGGCAACGCGCGCGACGATCAGCCCCGCTGGGAACTGGGTGCCCATAATGGCGACGACGAGTACCGCGATCACCAGCACCCCTTCGAGGACAAGGAGCAGGGACGCCGCCATGTAGCTCAGGGGGTGCTTTTGGTGTACGCCAAACTGGTCGAGGATCACCAGCACCACGGTCTGGATGGCGACGCCGCCGAGAATGTTACCGATTGCGATTCCGAGGTCGTGGCGGAGCGCGGCGCTCACCGTGATGGCGATCTCAGGCAGATTGGTAGCGATAGAAAGGAGAATCAGGCCCCCGAGCGCCTGGCCGATGCCGAATCGTGACGACAATACGTCGGTCGTGTTACTGAGCCGCGTGCCCGCGACCCAGACGACGATAGCGGCAGCGATGAAAATAGCGGACAGGGCGGGTAGAGAGAGCGCGTTGAACATGACAGGGGTAGATGCAAGAGATATGCCGTCCCCTGTGTCCGCCGGATGTCTCATCGCTGCTATCGTGACGAACAGCATACGGATACGAATGGACAGAATGCACGCGGGATGCGGGCGCATCCCCTCCACACTCGCTCTTTCGGCTATCATCGCCTCGTGAATGGAGAGGTGAGGAGCGTTATGGTAGCCATTGCGCCAGCACAGATCGGGTATGGCGCACTCGTTCGCCACGCGGCGTATCGCCGCCTCTGGATCGCGAATGCCATCTCGCTGATCGGCGACGCGGTGACGCGGATCGCGCTGCCGGTCTACGTCTATCGGATTACCGGCTCGGCAGCAGCGCTGGGCGGTACGGTCGTCCTCCAGACGCTCGCGGCAGCGCTGATCGGCGCGGTTTCCGGCGTCTTCGTGGACCGGCTTTCGCGCAAGCGGATTCTCACCCTCGTGCCGCTCATCCAGGCGGCAATCGTCGCGCTCCTCCCGCTGACAAACGCGCTCTGGCAGATACTGGTCATCACCTTCGTTGCCGCCGGCTTCGCGATCTTCACGGGGACGACGCGCTTCGCCGCGATGCCGGACGTTGTCGGCCCGGAGTTGATGCCGTATGCCGCCGCTTCGGGGCAAATCTCGCGGCAGGTGATGAACGTGATCGGCCCGTCGGTCGGTGGGCTGCTTGTCGCGGTGGTCAGCGTGCGCAGCGCGTTCCTACTTGATGCCGCCTCGTTCGTCATTTCCGCTGCACTCGTCTTGACCGTGGCGATCCCGCAGATACCGCAATCGGGAGGCCCGCCGCCGCTCCTCGCTGATCTGCTGACCGGCGTACGATACATCTGGTCACGCCCCGTCGCGCAATTCCTCGTCTTCGGGGACCTCGCGGGCGATATCGGCTATGCGACGATGCTCGTGCTGACCGTCACGCTCGTCGAGGGCGTGCTCGGCTACGGCAGCGCTGTGTTTGGTTTGCTGATCGCGGCACACGCGGCGGGCTATATCGTCAGCGCCCTGATCGCGACGCGCTCCGCGACGCAGCCGGGGCGGATGCGCCTTTGGGTTGTCGGCGGGCTGGCGAGTGCGGGGATCGGCCTGCTCATCGCCGCGCTCACCGGGTCGCTTGTCGGTGCGTTCGTCGGCTGGAGTATGCTCGGCGCGGGTACCGGCCCGGCATGGACGCTCGGCAGTGTCCTTTGGGCGAAACTCATCCCATCCGAGATTCGCGGGCGGACGGGTAGCGTCCAGCATGCCGCCGCCAGCATCGTGCAACTCGCCAGCGCAGCGTCCATCGGCGCTGCCGCTGCGACCTTTGGCACGCGCGAGGCGATTGGCGGCGCGGGCGTCGTCCAGATCATCGCGGTCGGCGGTGCCATTGGGCTTCTGTGGCGCGGCTGGCACGCGATGCGCACTGTCTGAGGGTGGCAGAGAGCGGAAAACCTATGCGGAAATGTCGCTGGGTTCAATGATCGCGGTTATCGGCCCACATATTGCCAATCTGCACAAAATACGCGAAATAGCGCGTCGTGGTGAAAAATTGCGACCGAACGGTTGTTCACCTTGCATATGTACGTACACCAGTGTACGATACGCGATGCGGAGTAGACATAACCGCGAGGGTGCACGATGGAACAGCAAGCGAGTGGCGTGCGCGAACCGATGCGGGTCCGCGCCTGCGGCGTGACAATCGGGGCGATGGAATCCGGGCGGTGGAACGCGCTAACCGATGTTCCCGGCGTGCGCGTCGGGCACTGCACTGTGGCGTTCGGCGACGGTGCGCTCGTCCCTGGCCACGGCCCGGCGCGCACGGGCGTAACGGCGATTCTTCCCCACATGGGCAACATCTTCCGCGAGAAAGCGCCCGCCGCGAACCACATCATCAACGGCTTCGGCAAGTCCATCGGCCTCGTGCAGGTGGACGAACTCGGCGCAATCGAGACGCCGATCCTGCTCACGAACACGCTCAACATCCCCCGCGTCGCCGACGCGCTGATTGACCATATGCTGACGATTGAACCGATGATCGGTATCCGCACGACGAGCGTCAACCCAGTCGTGCTGGAATGCAATGACGGCCATCTGAATGATCTACAGGGCCGGCACGTCCGCGCCGAACACGTCCATCGCGCGTTGGCGGACGCGGCGGACGGCCCGATAGTGGAAGGGAGCGTCGGCGCGGGAACAGGGATGGTCGCCTTCGGCGTCAAGGGCGGCATCGGCACGGCGTCGCGCGTACTGCCCGCGCCGCACCCGCGCTACACCGTCGGCGCGCTCGTCCTCGCGAACACCGGGCGACTGGATGAACTGCGGATAGATGGCGTCCCGGTCGGGCGGGAATTGGCAGCGACGCGGGGCGAATGGGCGGCAGAATCGGGCGACGGAAGCATCATCATTCTGCTCGCGACCGATGCGCCGGCGACGACCCGGCAACTCGGTCGCCTCGTGCGCCGCGCCGCGCTCGGTCTGGGCCGGACCGGGGCGACGGCAAGCCACAGTAGCGGCGACATTGCATTGATCTTCGGCACCCACGCCGCGAACTACATTCCGCATCACCCGTCGGGTCCGACCCGGACGATTGAAGCGATTGCGGAGGATGGCCCGCTCATTTCGTCGCTCTTCACCGCTGTGATCGAGGCGACCGAGGAGGCGATTATCAACGCGATCTTTGGCAATCGAACGATGACTGGCCGGGACGATCACCGGGTGCCGGGTTTGCCGGTCGAACGGGTCCTTGCTATCCTCCGCGCACACGGTCGCGGCGAAGGCCCGGCTGCGACTCCGGTGGGTGCGGAGTGACAAGGGAAAGGGTGATGGGGTCTTTGCGTTATCGCGCACTGCCGCGCTGGGCGGCATGGTGGGCAATCGTCGCGCTTATTCTCATGCCAGCAACGACCGTCGCCGCAAGCGAGCCACTGGCGAATGCGCCGACCGAACCGGGAATTACGGCGGTCGCGGCGGTGGTTGTCGAACTGCCAAGCGGGACGATCCTTTGGGGCCGCGACATTCACGCCCCGCGCGCCCCCGCCAGCGTCACGAAGATGATGACTGCGCTCGTCGTCGCCGATCTCGCCGCACTCGACACGAAAGTGACGATTCAGGAGAGCGATCTCGTCGGCGAATCGAGCATGGGGTTGGAAATCGGCGAGACGGTGACCGTCGAGGCGCTGATGTACGGCATGCTGCTCCCCTCCGGCAACGATGCCGCGACCGCACTTGCGCGCACCTTCGGCAAGCAGCCGGGCGACACAACGCCCGCGCAGAGTATCCAGCATTTCGTGGACAAGATGAACGCGAAGGCGAAAACGCTCGGCACGAAGGAGACGCACTTCGCCAACCCGCATGGCCTCGATGAACCAGGCCACCTGACGAGCGCCGCCGACCTCGCGCTGATCGGCATGGCCTTCGCAGCGAACCCGACCGTGATGCACATCGCGGGGACGGTGACGTACGATGGCTTCGGCCATACGGTCCACACGACGAACAAACTGCTCTACGACGGCCGATACTCGTCCGTTATCGGTGGCAAGACGGGGCAGACCGACGACGCGGGCTACACGCTCGTCGAGATTTCCTCGCAGAACGGTCACCAAATGCTCAGTGTCGAACTCGGCACAACGGCAGATGCATTCTGGACCGACGCGATACACCTGCTCGCCTATGGCTACGCGATGACGCCGCACACCACCGCATCGCACCCGCTATCTAAACACCTCGTCCCCAAACGCTCCGCCCCCACCGTGCAAGCGACTGTTGTACCGACGATCCCACTGGCGCAGAATGTCGGCACTCCCATGTCGCTGGCAGGCGTCACGCCCGCCGAACGGAGCGCGACCGTCCACGCAACGACCGTCACGCTGCCGGTCGCGCACCGTTCGGGCAACACACT
>JBBSFO010000330.1:0-5973 GCA_038238655.1 Thermomicrobiales bacterium
AAGACGGCGGCGCCCGCGATGTCCTCGGCGTTGCCCCAACGGTCGGCGGGAATGCGTTCCAAAATCTGACGATTGCGGGTTTCGTTGGCGATCAGAGCAGCGTTCATATCGGTGGCAATGTAGCCGGGAGCGATCGCGTTGACGTTGATGTTGCGCTTCGCCCAGTCGTTCGCGAGCGCCTTGGTCAACTGGCCGACCGCGCCCTTGCTCGCCGCATAGGCCGGGACGGTGATGCCGCCCTGGAACGACAGGAGCGAGGCGATGTTAACGATCTTGCCGCCGCCACGCTCCAGCATGCGCGTACCGAATCCCTGGCACAAGAGCCACGTCGCTTTGAGGTTGACATCCATGACTTCGTCCCAGTGCTCGACCGGGAATTCCTCGGGCGAGTGGCGGTGCGTCATGCCCGCCGCGTTGACGAGGATGCTCACTGGACCACGCTCCCGCTCGATCCGCTCGACGAGGTCGGGGATACCCGCGACCCGAGAAAGATCGTAGCCAACCGGGGAACATGTCTGCCTCCACGCCGCGACCGCCGCCTGCGTTTGCGGGCACGCATCCGCCCGCTGCACAGCGACAATGTCTGCCCCCGCCCGCGCCAGCGCGACCGCAATCGCCGCTCCGATTCCTCGACTCGCGCCCGTTACCACCGCTCGCTGCCCATCCAGCCGGAACGGCGCATCCCGCTCGTCCATCTCCACCCCTCCTCAACAGCTCCCAACCCATCGCCACGCGTAGCATAGCATCGAAAGAAGAAACCAAATGAACCGCAAAGAGCGCAAAGAGGGGGGAGAAATCCTCATCCCTTCTTTGCGTCCTTTGTGTCCTTCGCGCCTTTGCGGTTCATTTGGTTTCAGAAAAGGCTGCCGATGCGGCGGGTGACGCGGTTGATCGTTTCGCGTATCTCGTAGAGCGCGTCTTCACCGGAAATGAGCGGATCGCGGCGCAGGTGTTCGTTGCCCAGCGCGAGGGCGTATTCCACAAAGGCGAGTTCGTAACTCATCTGCCGAAAGGCGGCGGACGATTGCGGCCCCAACTTCCGCGCCGCCTTGAGTTGCGGATGGTCGAGGTTAATCACGATCGTCTTTGTCGTTTCCTCGTAGCGCGAGCGGGGGGCGGACTCGGTTTCGTTACGGAAGTCCAGCGCGAAGCCGGAAAGCCGACGCGGGCGGAGGGCGATCTCGCGTTGCGATGCCCGCTCGTCCCCAGTCCCGACCAGGGCATGTGGATCGGGCAGGGCATCGCCCTCAACGTCGCGCGCGCCCTCCGGTGGCGGCGCGCCCGGCTCCCCCGGCTGCGCATCGCCGGGGCCGGGGGGTGGCGGCTCTGATTGGCCGTCCTCCCCGGTAAGGGCCATCGGCACATAGGGGGCGTCGGAATCCATCAAACTCGTCGCGGTATCGCTTTCCATCGGGATTGGTCCGCCCGCGTCGGTCGCGACGAATGGCGACCCGTCATCTACCCCGCGCAGTTCGACCGATTCTTCCGACGCATCCTGCCCCCACGCGACAGCGGGCGTCTTTCGCCCGCGTTCGAGCGCGATCTGGAGGGAGCGGAAATCCTCGTTGAGAATCCGTTCGATCCGGCCCGCCTCCGTCCGCAGCGCCTTCGCCTCGGAGGAGCGCTTGCGCTCCGTTTCCTCGCCTTCCAGTTCCGTCAACATCTCGCGCAAGCAGACGGAGAGCCAACCGAAGAGCGTCGCGACCAGGGGGTTCTGCGGACTGAGCGTGTTGTTGCGGGTATTGTCGAAGGGCGGGAATGGCCCCTCGTATTCTTCGAGCAGCGGCACCTCGACCTCGCCGAAGAGTCGCCGCGTCAGTTCATTGATTGGTAGCCCGGCGAGCGTCGTGTCGTGCCAGTTACCGTACGAGAAGACATCAATGCCCGCCGTCTCGGGATCGAGCGGAGTGGGCGAAACCTTGACCGTCGCGGTGATCGCGCCGAGGCGCGCGGCGACAGCGGCTGGGGCCACAAACCGGCGGACGGCGCTCGTAATCGGCTCCTCCAGCTCGCAGAGGTGATCGTTGACGGTGACGCTGTGGACCTGATGCTGCCGCCCGAGATGCCGCTCGATGTAGCGGATAACATTGGGAATCTCCAATTGCTTCGTCTGGAGCGCGGAGATCAGAATCGTTGTGCCCGTTTCGGCACGCGTCGGCGCGTCCACGGTGATGTCGCGCACGGGGATACCACCGCCACCGGAGGCGACGATGTCCGCCCGGTCCAACTCGACGACATTCAGCCGGCCCGCGCGCACCGTCTCGACGCGGAGCCGGGAGGCGATGCCGAAGGCGGCGCATTTCCCTGTCCCGAATTGCCCACGCACTTTCTTGCCCTCGGCGCGCTTGAGGTTTTCGCCGTGCATCGTGAAGAAGCGGTTGAGATCGTCGCGCGTCATCCCGGCGGCATTGTCCTTGATGACGATCCGCTCGCGCGCGATACGCACCTCCACATGGATGGCCTCGCGCTCGCCGGGGTTGTCTATCGCGTTGGAGACGTATTCCCAGACCACTTTCGGCACCGTGCTGAAATACGCGGCATTTTGCAGGAAGTCCCGCGCGGTATGGCTCGTCACGGTGATTGGTGTCGTCATTGCCATTCCTCCGGGAAGTGTTCACGTAAATAGGTGACGAGCGCATGGAGGTCGTCGTCGTGGGCGGCAATATTGCTGACGGCCTGCACGCGCTCCTTGCGACGACGCGGGCTTGTGTATTCGTCCACTTTGAGGAAGCGGCGGCCGTCGTAGACGGTGATTTCCTCCGGCACGAGGCGGGCAAACTTCTCCCACGCGTCACTTTGGCGCAGGAGCGCCGCACCGCGCGCGAGCGACGCAAGCACGGGCGCGGACGCGACTCCCGGCGTCTGGCAAACCCACCGAATACCCGCCGGTGTGAGCATCCAGCCGTCGCGCACGCCACCGGCGATCAACGGTGGCCGGGTTCTGCGCAATTGCGCGACCGTGGAACGGAGATTCTCGATGTTGATCTGCTCGGGGTATTTTTTCCAGCGGAAGCGTCCGGGGGCGAGTTCGGCCATCTTCATGGCAAGGTCTTCCATATCAACGGCGCGCTCGCTCCCGTCGAGTTGGAGCAGCGCAACCGCCGCGATCCGCTGGCCCGTGATCTTGCCGGTCATTGGTCGCATCGCTCCACGGCAATCGTCCGTTCCCAGGTATCAAGCCGAACGGCAACACAGTCACCAACCGCGAGATCGAGCGCCCGGATGACCTTCCGCAACCCCCATGCCGTTTGTCCACGGATCGTCACATGCGAACCGCTCACCGTCTGCCACGCTCCTTCAAAGGGTCGCAATTCGGCGGCATTGAGCACGCCACTGTGCAGGAACCACGCACTCGCGGGTGCCGCATAGGTCACGGTCCCGTCCACATTGTAGCGGAGTTCGCCACCGGACTGCGCGGGCTGTATCCGGGCCGCCGCATCTGCGATGTCGTGCGGTGTCAACGGAGTGCCGACGAGCGTATACAACCCTTGCCGCACCCGACGGATGATCGGCGACCAGCTCAGGGCACGGTCGAGGTGGCGCGTCGCGTCGTCGGTCGTCCGGCTTGCCTCGAACAGTTCTCCGAATGTGACGACGGGGCCGTGCGCGTGGAAGAAATGCTCAATCGCGCGTTCCGTGTCGCTCAATACCGGTCCGGCATCGAATCCTCGCGTGCGCTTCAGGGCGTCGCCCGCCGACGTGGCGAGGCCGAGCCGGAGGGCAATCGCCCGTACGATCTCCGTCGGCGGTGTGGGAAACTGCCGCCGCCCGTGCTGCTTCGCGAGCGCGGCGCGCAGCTCGCGTGGGGTGACACGCTCCGCGACTGCGAAGACTTTCCGCATGATGTCCTCGACCCCCGCATGCGGGGCGCGATCGCACCAGAACCACTCCGGCGCAATCGCCGTGTAGCCGAGCGAGCGAAGGACGGCGTGGAGATCGTCCAGATCCGCGTCGTCGGTGAGCCAGATGGGCGTCAACGCGCCGCAGTTTCGGCTGAGAAGATCGGCGCGCGGATGGATCGCGGCACGGAGGAGACGCTGTGCCTCGGTCAGCCCCTCGCGGGCGGCGGCGATCCGCTCCTCCGTCGGGAACGGGCGCTCCAGGTCCGTCGCCCGCCAGAGGATCAGCAGGTCCTCGAAGTGGCGGCGATAGTGCAGCAGCCCGCGCGCGGCCAGATGATCGGCGAGTTCGCGCAGGCTGCCCCCGGCGGCGATCCACGCGGCGGCGAAATGAATCGCGGTGCGCGTGCGCGGGAACTGATGCGCGCCGAAAAGGGCGAGAAGCGCATCCAGCGCCTCAATAGCGACCATCCGCACGCGCGTGGGCGAGCGTCCGAGTCGCGCGGCGCACTCGTCGAAGGTCAGCGGGGTTGTCGGATCGTAGCGATAGCGTACCATCGCGCGTTGAGGATCGGTCAGCGCGGCGAAAAGGGCGCGAAACTCAGCATCGAGCGTCCCGTAGCGCAGCGCGTGCCTCAGCGCCCGCGCGAGATTGAGGTCTTCGGCGATGCAGCGGGCCGGATCGTCCCAGCGTTCGGCCAGCGCGCCCATCGTCATCGGGCCGTGGATCGTGCGCGCCGTGAGATCGGGAGAAAGCCGCCCGCGCGCGATTTCACCGGCGATCACTGCGGCGTCGCGCCGCAATTCCTCGCCCTCGCTGGGCCGCACCGACGCATGTGCAATCGGCTCGTGGCGCGCCAACGCGCGGAGATACCGCACCGTCTCCGGGCCGATTCCCTTGATACGCTGCAATGCTGCATCGGGAAGGGGGTCTGTCTGCGCGAGCGAAACAATCCCCGCGCCCAGCAGTGCATACCGAATTTTCGGTGGCAGCGCATCGAACATGCCGTCATACGTCGGTGTGGGCGTCCGCCGCTGCGCGTGCCGCGCGATTGGCATCATGCGTTGTCGGTCTTCAGCCATCGGCATAAGCACACCAAAGGTTGAGAATCCCACTGACCGCACGCACGATGGTAGGCGTTCGTCGTGTCCGATGCAACGGGGCGGGATCGAAACCGATTGAACCGCAGAGACGCAGAGGACACAGAGAGGGAGGAGAGGAAAAGAGGAAAAAGAGGCGCGTATTCATATTCCTTTCCCACTTTGCGTTCTCTGCGTCTCTGCGGTTCAATCGACTTCTTTCCCCGTCAAGGGGTTGCTTAGACGGGGGGGCCTTGATTCTCGTCGGTGAGCGGGGCGAAGCGGTCAATGTGTTGCATGACGTACGGCGGTTCGGCGCGCCAGCAGCCGCTGCTGTAGCCGAAGGGCAGCGCCTCGTAGAGGCGAATGAAGCCGCCGCGCGCGTTGCCCGGTTCCATCACCCAGCGCATGATCGCGTGATGCTCCGGACTGCGCGCGAAATTCAAGAGCGCGTCTTTATCCGCAAAAAACGCAATCGTCCCGAGCGTAAAAGGGAAGCGATACCAGACGTGGTGCCCCCGGTAGCCCGGCGATTGTTTCAGTTTCGCCAGCATTGGGTACCACCGTCGCGCCAGTTTGATCATCGAAATCGGCCCTCGGAACTTCGTCGCGCCGACGAATTCGGCCGTCGCCTGGCCAATCAGCGGCGCGCGGGAAAAATCAGTCGTGCGCATCGTTCACCTCGCAAATATTTCTCCCCTTCCGCACTGGGGAAGGGGCCGGGGTTAGGGCGATTTCAGCAGTTCTTCGGCGGGCAAACGCGGTGCGCGGGGCACAGGCGGCGTGAACCCCAACCGGAAGAGCGCGGCAGGCGTTGTAGTCGTCGCGCCGAAAACGGTCGCCGCCGGGCCGACCGTCTCCGCGCAATCGAGGAGCGCGCTCACGGGATGCGTCGTCAACCCCGCGCCCGCCGCGATCAGCCAGAGCCGCAATAAAGCACGACCGGTCTGCACGAGCACGTCGCGTTCACCGGATGGCGCGGTGAGCAGACAAAGCGCGGCGGACCTTGCGACCGTCTGCTGCGTATCCATCGCTAGCAGATGATGGAGTCGTA
>JBBSFO010000331.1:0-5971 GCA_038238655.1 Thermomicrobiales bacterium
CGCCGTCACGGGCGTGGACGTGTCGGAGCTGCGCCGCGCGGTCCGTGCCGAGCAGAAGTGTCGCGCCGCGGCCGAGACGGTCGCCGCGTAACCCCCGCTGACGAGTCCGCCTGAGGCGGACGAATCCCTCTCCCGGTGCGGAGAACGCGAAGCCAGGTCACCCCTGGCACCGGGAGCCAGCCGCGAATGCGGCGATGAACAGAGTCGCGGTTGCTGGCGCGTCAGGCATAAACCCTTTCTGTGTGCGTGTTTGGAATGAGAAGAAGCGGCCCCGAGGGAGGAGATCCGAGGCCGCTCGACGGGAGTATCTCGGGTTAGGCGATCACGCCGTCGCTCGTCGTGAGCTTGCACGTTCCCTTATTTGGGCTTTTTGCGTCGCTGTCCTCGTGATAGTCGCTGCAAAAAACCGTTACAGTGCGCGTGTCTCCGCTCACGCCCTCGGGCTTGTAGACGAGCTGCGCCGTCGTCGCGGGACGGGTGTAAGCGAGCGCGAACAGGATGTTCGTAATCACGGAATCGAGCCAGAACGTGAGCGTGAACTCGGTATCGGTCGGCGCGGGCAGATGCGCCGTGCCGTTGCTCCCGAGGCGAGGCAGCGGCATAATCGCCGACTTGATGTCCATGTCGATTTTCTCGACGTAGGGAGAGATGTCGACCCCACCCAGGGATACCAGGGCGACATTTCCAGGGCTAAATCCGGCCATTTAAGCGTCTCCTAACACGTCCGTCTTGTTTGGGGCGGACGGTGAATCAGGCGACGCTCCGCTGAGTCGTCGCCGTGGGCTGGTCAGAGGGAAGGGAAGCGAGCAAAAACCTACCTGTTTTTGTTCGGGGAGCGAAAAGAGATGGAGTTTCGCTCGCGTGCTTGGCGGCCTAGCTGGTGAGTTCTTCGTACTGGCGGACACGGAGATCAATCGCACCCAGGCGATACTCTTCGCCCGCCACTTTGGTGTACCTGGGTTCCTTGGTGAGCGGGAGATCCTGAATCGCGACATCGTTCGCTAGACCGCCCAGCGTACGATCGTTGTAGATTGCGCGGAGGAACAAATCGAAGATTGTCGCCAGACCCTGTTCCGCGCGTTGCTGATCCTGGTCCACGCGGTAGACCAGTCCGATGTAGTAGCTACAGTCCCGTGCGAGAATGCGACTGGTGCGCATCGGGATGTCCTGGTTGCCCAGGCTGACGTAGGCCGTGATGCGGGCAGGGATGCTGGTCGGCGGTCCCAACACGACGTTCTGGATCGCGGGGGCATCCGTGCTGGGGTCGATCAGTCCCGTGAGGAGATTGCGGATCGCGAGCAGCGGACCGAGTGTATCGAATGCCACTTAGTACCTCACGCCAGCGACCGCGCCACGTCGAAGGTCTGGTAGACAACTTCACCCGACGGCCCGCGTCCGAATTGGTCGGTCCCCGATTGCAGCGTCCACCGCTGCCCGTCGATCTGCACCTGGTACGCGGACGAGAGATCGACCCCGACGGGATAGATCAGCGTCCGCAGCTCCGTGCCCTGCGTGCGGAGAAAGCCGGCCAGAATGTCCTTCTTCCGACTTTCGGCCAGGCGACACGGGACCGCCGTCTCGATCACAACGTCCCGCGCGCCCGTCGCGGGATCAGTCGCGTACACGTCCATCGTGTTGACGAAGAGAACCGTCGGGAAGGTCACGGCGCGCACGGTCATCGGGACCAGTCGCTTTCAATGATTCGCTTGGCGGCGCTCGTCACAGCGCTCTTAATCTCTGGTGTACTCGCCGCGACGGCGCGCTCGAGGAACGGATCGGCCCTGGTGCCAGGATGGTGGACCATCGCGACGGGATGCGCGGCGCCTTCCCAGAACAGCGCGCCCGCGTCGCGTGGATAAATGTCGTGGGCGCGTGTGCCCTCTTCCACGAAGCGGGCATAGGGCACGTCGGAGAGCAGGTGAAAGCTGGCCATGTCGCCGAAGGCGTTGATGTTCGACGTGTACAGTGAATCGCGCAGATTCCCCGACCGCACGGGGGCGGCGGCTTTCGCCGCTTCCAGCACGATCGGCAAGGCTGCCGTGGCTCCCAGTCGAAGCGCTTCTGCGACCAGTTGCCCGCCGATCCGTTGCAGGGCCGCGAGCGCGGGACCTTTGATGGTGATCGTGATCTCGTTCATCAGAGAGCGCCCCGTAGCGCCTGATTGATGAGCCGCTCACGTTCTCCCGCGACGGTCAGGACTTCTTCGGCCCAGTCGAAGTCGGTGCCCGCGACAGCGGCTTCCAGATCACGGTAGACCTGGGCGCGCAGGCTCGCCGCGTGTTTGCGCAGCTCAGCGGAAACGGCAGGACCATCGGTTGTCAGGTCCAGCATTTTCAGCTTTTTCGTCACGAGCACCTCGTTACTGGCAATCGCGTCGAGACACTGCGCGGCGCTGAGCTTCACGTCGCCCTCAATGGTGAGGAAGGTCGTGATCTCCTCGTCGGAGAGCAGCGCCGTTGCCTGGTTCGTGTCCTGGATGATGAGGCGGACGACGCCGATGTTGTTGCTGAGTAGGTAGGTGAATGACACGGGCCGCCCTCCTCAATCGTTCTAGACCTGGTTGAGCGCGATGACTTCCACGTCGATTGCAACGGCTGTTGCGTTCGTGAAGTACATCTTGGTGACGTTGGCGGTGAGCGGATTGACGAATGGGCCGCCGACCTCAAACAGCGTCGGGCGTCCGTCGACGAGCACGATCGTGTCGCCACCCGTGCCATCGGCCGCGTTGGTGTGAATGGTGAGGACGCCGCCCCGTGCTTGAAGCACGAGGAGTTGGAGCTGCGCGTAGGGAAAGGCGAGATCGTACTCGACGGCCGTTGCGCCGGCCGCGATGGTCTGAACGAGGCTATCGTCGCGGTTGCCCGTGAAAACCTTGGAGACAGAGGGGAACCTTGTGCCGCTCACCGTCGGACCACTGAGCGTGCGGGTCAAAGCAGGTGCTGCCATTGAATGCGTGTCCTTTCAGTCGGAGATGCAAAAGGCCCGCTCACCACGAGCGGGCCAGGTGAATGCGGAAAACGAAACGGCTCGTTAGCCGTGCGAGACGGTCGTTTGACGGCGCGGCTTCTGTGACACAGGCGCGGCGACTGGCGACGACGTCGGCTCTGGTGCAGGCGTGAGCAAGACGCGGATCGCCTGCAACTCGCTGAGGATGAGGTCCAGTCGCTGTTCGGTCCCGTCAATCGGGGGAGGGAGCGTCACAGCAGTTAAGCGTTCGTGCCATTGCTAGACACGCTGACTCGCGGATCTAGCCTACTGCCCCCAAAACAGTGCCGTACTTTGTATCCAATCGTGTCCGTCTCGAATGAGCCGGCCATCGCATCGGTCGCGCCTGAGCCGACGCGGCGCTGATTCGGCTCCTTGATGAAGACCTCTGGCTCGGTATGGCCGGCCAGGAAGCCCATTTCGAAGGCGGGGCGGGAGCCGTTCGGATCGGCCACGAGATACCACGACGTGCCGCCGTTGGTCGTGGAGACGATCGGGAGGTAGGACGCGACTTCGAGGCGGACCTTGTTGCGCATCCAGTTGGTGACGTGCAGACCCTGAGCAGCGACGCCGCCGCCGCCCACCTGACCGTAGCCACCGACCCACAGCTCGGTCGCGTGGAGGATGTTTTGAGCGGTGATCTCCAGAGCGGGCGGAACGATCAGGTACACGGCGTCGATGACGATCGGCTCGCCGTCGGCGTCACGTTGCTGCGACAGAACGGTCATCGCGTCCTGCAACCCGCTGATCGACAGGGGCGGATTCGTTGCACTGGCGCCGTTCGTCGTGTTGATGATGTTTTTGTTGCCAACGGTGTAGAACGACGCGTGGGGGCCGTTCGCATCGGCAATCAGGCCCGTTGCGAACTTCTCTTCCGAGCGTCGGGCAGCCCGCCCGAACCGCGCAGGAATGTCTTTGAGCGCGTTGAGATCGTCGTCAAGAATCGCTTCCCACGAAAACGGGATCTGGCGACCGTACTTGACGACCGAGTAGGTATAGACCGCGTCGGTCATCTTCGCTTGCGGATATTCGGCCTGCTCGGCGACGAGGGCGAGCGTCGACTCGGCGCCGTTGACCGCGAAGCGCTTCACAGGGCGGAAGTCGCTAACGGTCGAGATGCGGCACCAGTCGCGGAACGTCGAGGGCGTTTCGCGGTAGGTTGCCAGAAGCTGACGGTCCAAAACGTCCCCGAAGAGCAGGGGGAAGTCTGAGGTGCCGAGTGCCTCTTGCAGGTGCCGAACGGGCCGCGTGCCTTTGTAGACCTGGCTGATGAACTGCGCGGCCTCGGCCAGCTTGGCCTGGTAGGCGGGATTGGAGGTGTGCAGACCGTGCACGCCGCGTCCGTCACCGCCGAAGAGGCGGGAGACGCTGGCGTCGTCGGCCTGGATGGTTTCGAGTGTTTCGCGAAAATCCACGGTGGTCGTCCTTTCTGTGAGAAATCAAAAAGCGAGGGGAAAACAAAAAGGCCCACCGAAACGGGTGAGCCTGCGCGAAGGAAAAAAGGGGCTGCGGTGTCGGGTTAGCGGGAGCCGATCTTCACGCGGATCGTCGTCGTCGCGGCGGAAGCCACGGCGTCGAGGGCGTAGCCGAAGCGCGTGCCCGTGTTCACCTTGTCGATCTGCGGGGTCGAGCCGCTCGTCCAGTACAAAATGTCGCCAATCGCGACGGCTGAGTTGCCGCTCTGGTTGATGCCATTGACGCTGAGGTTGTAGACGCCTTCGCAGTCAATCGTCGCGTTGTACGGTGTGGTCGTCGCGGCGTCGTTCAGCAGAACGCCCGCGATGGAGCCGACGCACACGGGTGCGCCCGAGAGAAGAGCCGAGCCCACGGGCACGACAATCTGTCGGCCGTTGAGAAGTGCCTGGTTGGTTGCCACTATCGTTGTCCTTTCAGTCGAGAATCGAGGGAGACGTGCTTAGTTCGCGTGCCCGCCGACGGCGTGCTTGACGGCGGCATCGCTCAAGCCGAGCGAGGCGAATGCCTCGGACAGGCGATCCTTGGATTCCTGGGCGTTCACCGTCTGCGTGGTGCCCATTCCGCGAATGGCGCCGAGGCTGGTGACGGACGTGAGATATTCCAGCTCGCTCTTCGCGTCCTCACGGAGCTTGATGCGCGAGCCGTCGAGGTCGAGGCGCTTGTCCTTGGTGACGACGGGAGCGCGGCTGAAGTTCTCCGCGATGCGGGTGCGCGTCATCGGCGGCAGGGCGTCGATCTTCGCGAGCTCGGCGGTGGCGAAATCGTGGGCTTCGCGGATCAAGAGCGCCTCGGACAGGCGCGCGTTGTCGGCCGCTGCCTCGGTCAGGCTGGCCTCAAGAGACGTGAGCCGGGTCTGAGCTTCGCTGAGCTCGAGCTGAGATGCGGAAAACTTCTGAAGGGCTTCGGTCAATTCCACGGGGATATTTCCTTTCGCGGGGGGCGCGTCGCGACCCGCCGCCTCAAACAGTTGGAGAATCTCGCCCCCACGGCCCGGGACGGTGACAAAATCAACGGACTTGCCGTGTGTGATGGATTCGATGACGGGACCGCGTCGTCCGTCCGCTTCGCCCGGCTTCGCCGTTCCTGCGGCACGAATACTCACGCCGATATGGGGCGCGAGCTCGTTCACAGCGTCCTTGTAGGCGCCGAAGACCTTGGCGTCGGCGTAGAGGCCAGGCCCCGCCTTCCCGTTGTCTTCCCACCGCGCATCCGACGTGAACTCAGCGGCGAGGTCACGCAGACTGCGTTCGGGGCGCTGAGCGTCCTCTTGAGGGGTCGAATGATCCCAATGCATATGCAAGCCTTTGGGGAACGCCTTGGGACCGTCACGCTTGAGGACTTCGGAACTGTAAAAGCCGGATGATCCCCAGCCGGGACTGATGACTTTGAGCGCGACGGTGTTGTCGCGGCGGACCGCCATCTCGAGGAGCGGCACGACCTCACCCGTGAGCGGGGTTTCGGTGGGCGCTTCGACGAGGGGCGCGCCGTCGGTCGGGTCGGTCTTCGCCTC
>JBBSFO010000332.1:0-5966 GCA_038238655.1 Thermomicrobiales bacterium
ATGTCCTGCGGCTGCTCACTCTGATACATCGTACGCAGGCTTTGCTCGATGCCGGGGTTGCCGCCGGTGAATTCCTGCACCAGCCCCATCCATCGCGCGGCGAGGGCTTGCACGCGCGGATCGGCGGGGTCAGTGCCCGCGTCCATCGCGGCGCGAACCTCCGCCATCAGTTGCGGCCATTCCGCCTCAACTGCACGGATGCGCGCGTCGCCCACGGTTTGTCGGCGCTCCTTCAGCCATTCCTGCTGTTCCGGTGTGTAGTACTTCTCGACCATATGCATCATCTCCATAGTGTGCAATAACTCCGCGACGGACGGTTCCTCCACCCGCCGTAAACCCTGCGCAATCGCCTCCAGACGATCACAGAGCTGGTGGTGCAGCGCGATCTGCTCCCGCAGTTGGGCAAGGTGCTGCTCGATCACCCGCAGGGGCGAAATATCGCCCCGGTCCAGGCATTCCCGGATTTGATCCAACGCGAAACCGAGTTGCCGGAGCGACATGATCTGCTGCAAGCGAGCGACATTGGCGGCGGTGTAGAGTCGGTAGCCCACGTCGCTATGCTGCGACGGTGTGAGCAAGCCGATTTCGTCGTAATAATGAAGCGTGCGGACGGAAACGCCCGTCCGTTTCGCCAGTTCGCCCACTTTCATGGCCCCGGGCCGTATCATGCGCCCTCCTTTCTCGCGTGCCCCAATCAGCCACGAGCACACCGTATACCCTCACGGCACGTGAGGGTCAAGAGGGTCATGGGAATGGATCGTTTTAGAACCGCCTATACTGCCCAGAGGGTGTCCTCTGGGCAGTATGGGGAAGGGGGCTAGGGGTAGGGCGAGAGCATCGTGGTGGTTCAATACTCCCGGTTACGCGACGATGGGCGGGATTGCGAGCGATTGGACGAGGTCGCCGAATGACGGGATATGCTCGTCCAACAGTTGCTGCAATTGCTTCCGCTGCTCGTCGAGTTGGTCCTGGAGCATCGTATAGACCTCGCCCGCACCGCGCGTCGGCGCGTGATCGGACTCGTCAATCATGTTGCTCAAGGCTCCCAGTTTCTCCTTGATCCGCGCGACGCCCGGTTGCGGCTTGTCCGCATCGAGATTAATGAGCATGCCCTCGATCGTCCGCAGTTGCTCCCGGAGTGTTTTCCCGGCGCTTGCGACGCGCGCGGCGTGGTCGGTGCCCTTCGCGCGCTTTTCCCACTCCTCCACCTGCGAGCGCACGCGCTGAACCTGATTCAGCGTCTCATTCGTCTCCGAGAGCCGGTCACGGATGGCGAGTTTGAGGTCGAACTGCGCCTGCAAATCCTTTTCCGAGACGGGTAGGCGCGGGTCGTGCAGGATCGCGAACGATTCGGTGTAGGTCTGATCGCCGACCGTCAGCCGCACCTGATAGTTGCCCGGTACGGCCTTCGGCGCGACCCCCGCGTCCAGCATCTCCTGGCGCGGATTGCCGCCGGGGCGATCCTCCACCTTCGTCGGCTTAGGATAGCGATAGTCCCAAACGAAGCGGTTCATTCCCGCCGCGACGGGCACCCAGAGCGTGTCATCCTGCGCGGCATCTTCGCTGCTTACTTCTTCTTCGCCGGTTGCCTGGAGCGCCTCGGCGTCCGGGGAGGGCGGTTCGAGCACCGCCCCTACGTCCTTGCCGCCTTCCTTCTTGCTCGTGTAGGAGCGGATTTCGTTGCTGTCGGCGTCGAGGATGGTCAGTTTCACGGTGCCTGTCTGCGTTTCTTTGAGGAAGTAGTGGATGATGACGCCCTCGGGCGGGTTCTTGCCGGCGTCGTAGAACTCCTCCGTCTTTGCGCCATTCGCCGCCTCGGTCGGCTTGTAGGCGACGGTGACAGGGCCGGTCATCTTGTAATTGACGAAGTAGGGCGATTTCCGGTCGAATGCACGCGAGTACATCCGGTAACGGACCGTGTCGCGCGGTTTAAACAGGCGCGCCGTCTCACTGACGGCACGATCGTGCATCTGATGGAGCGGCGTGATGTCGTCCAGAATCCAGAACGAACGCCCATGCGTCGCGGCGACGAGATCGGTTCCCTTGACGACGAGGTCCCAGATCGGCACGACGGGCAGGTTCGTTTCCAGTCGGCGCCAGTTCCCGCCGTCATCAAAGGAGACGGAGATGCCTGTTTCGGTACCACAGTACAGCAGGCCGCGCCGGGATGGGTCTTCGCGGATCGTGCGGGTGAAATCTTCCGCCGGGATGCCGCCGGTGATCGTCGTCCAGGTCGCGCCGTAGTCGTTCGTCTTGTACAGGTACGGTGTCGTATCGTCCGATTTGTAGCAGGTCGCCGCGACGTAGGCGGTCGCCTTATCGTGCGGGGATGGCTCGATGATTGAGATCATCGCCCACTCGGGCAAATCGGGCGGCGTGACATTTGCCCAGTTCTTGCCGCCATCGCGGGAAAGATGGATCAGGCCGTCGTCCGACCCCGCCCAGAAGACGCCTTTTTCATGCGGGGACTCGCGGAATGCGAAGATCGTGCAGTAAATCTCCGCGCCGCTGTTGTCCGCCGTGATCGGCCCGCCGGAGGAGCCGAGTTTGTCCGGGTCGTTGCGCGTCAGATCGGGCGAGATGACGTCCCAACTCACGCCCTCGTCCGTCGAACGGTGAACGACGTTCGAGCAGATGTAGATCGTATTGGGATCATGCGATGAGATTTCGACCGGGAAGGTCCACTGGAAGCGGTATTTGAGCGTGTCCGCCCCGCCGCCAAAGCCGACCACCTCCGGCCAGACGGTGACGTTGCGCTTCTGCCCCGTCGCGGGGTTCCAGGAGATCAGCCGCCCGTGGCCGAGGCCCGTGCCAATGCCACCGCCGAAGACGAGATGGGGCGGTTTCGGGCTGACGGCGATGTAGCCGCTCTCGCCGCCACCCGGCTCGACGTAATCTTTCCACGAGATCGCGCCCTCGAAACTGATACTCGGCAGGCGCATCGCCCAGTTGTCCTGCTGCGATCCGTAGACATTGTAGGGTGTCTGCTCGTCGGTCGTGACGTGGTAGAACTGCGCCGTCGGCTGGTTGAGGATCGTGGACCACGACCGCCCACCGTCGTAGGTGATGCACGCACCGCCGTCATTCCCCTCGATGATCCGCTTGGCGTTGCGCGGGTCAATCCAGAGGCCGTGATTGTCGCCATGCGGCGTCGGGATCGCCTCGAAACTCTTGCCGCCGTCAATGGACTTCCAGCAGCCGAGGGTCAGTACCCAGACGGTGTTCGCGTCTTGCGGGTCGGCGAAGATATGCATGTAGTACCACGGGCGGCGGCGCAAATCCGGGCTGTCGCAGACGCGCTCCCAAGTGTCGCCGTAGTCGTCGGAGCGGAAAAGTGCGCCGTCCTCCGCTTCCACCAATGCCCAAACACGGCCCGCCCGCGCCGGGGAGGAGGCGACGCCGATCTTACCGAGCATACCCGTCGGCAGGCCGGGGTTGCGAGTAATCTCCGTCCAGGTGTCGCCGCCATCCAGCGTGCGCCAGACGCCGCTATCCTCGCCGCCGCTCGATGCCGCATGCGGATAGCGCTGCCCCTGCCAGATCGCCGCGTACAGCACGCGCGGATTGCTCGTGTCCATCGTGATGTCGTGCGATCCGGCGCGTGCGCTCTTGTGCAGCACCAACTCCCACGTCTCGCCGCCGTCTTTGGAGCGGTAGACGCCGCGCTCCGCATTCGGCCCCCACGCGTGGCCGAGAGCGGCGACATAGACGAGGTCCGCGTTCTGCGGGTGGACGACGATGTCCCCGATGTGGCGCGTCGCGGCAAGGCCCATATTCCGCCACGATCTGCCCCCATCGGTGGATTTGTAGACGCCGTCGCCATGCGAGATGTTGCTGCGGATCGCCGTCTCGCCCGTACCCGCATAGATGACATTGGGGTCGGCGTCCGCGACGGTCAGCGCGCCGACGGCGGCGGTCTTGAACTGTCCGTCGGTAATGTTCTCCCAATGCGAGCCGCCGTTGGTCGTCTTCCACACGCCCCCGGCACAGCCGCCGAAGTAGAACGTTCCTTGCTCGGTCGGGTGCCCGGCAACCGCGACAACGCGCCCGCCCCGGTGCGGCCCAATGCAGCGCCATTCGAGTGATTGAAAGAGTGTCGAATCCATCTCTCCCCCTACAGTTCAACGCTATACGAGGTACGGTCGTATGTGCTCGCCGCCCGCGTCCGACAACGCGTGCCAGCATAGCACCATCTCCCATCCGGTCGGAATCCTTCGCACGTGCTCGGCAAGACAGATGCGCTCTTGACCGCAGATCATGCGGCGGGGTTTACTGCGATCACACCGTCGGTGTCGGCGGTGCGGATCGTAGAGGAGCATCATGAGCGCCAAATCTCCCCGCCCGTCGGCATCGTCTCGTCGCGCGGCGGCTGCACAAGCCAAACAGCAGGCGGCACGCGCGGCGCGGCGACGCTACGTCGCCATGATCGGCCTTCCGCTCGTCCTCGTGCTGATCGGCGTGGCGGTGTTTATCGCCCGCGTCGTGCCTAGCAATCGCTCCGCCGCCGTCACCGCGACTGCCGCGAATGTCGCCGCCGCGCCCGGTTCCCCGTTCGTCGCGGGCGCGCCGATTGATGGCGTGCAGTGCGGCGCTACGGAAGGGCAGACGCAACACGTTCACCAGCATTTCGATGTCGTCATCAATGGGCAGGACTTCACGCCGCCGCAGTACGTCGGCATCTTCGCGGACCGAACAAGTTCGCCCAATACCCCTTGTCTTTACTGGTCGCACACCCATACGCCCGATGGCGTCATTCATGTGGAGTCACCAGCGAAGGATACGGTAATGCTCGGCGCCTTTCTCGATATTTGGTCCGTTTCTCCGGTGGATCGCACGCTGCTGAACCGCATTCAGGCCAATCCGCCCGATCGCGTGATCGTGGACGGCAAGCCCTACACCGGCGATTACCGAGCGATCCCCCTGCTCTCGCACTCGCTCATCACGCTCGAATACGGCAGCACCGATGTGCCGCAACGCCCCTTCGACTTCCAGGCGGCGGGCTTACCCACGTAGCGCCTGCTAGGCTCCTTCCACGAGCGACACACGATACTCTCTCTGACCACACAGGAGGCACACGGAATGCAGTACCGAACATTGGGCACGACAGGCTGGCAGGTTTCGACGATCTCGATGGGCTGCTGGGGCATCGGCGGGCAGTGGGGGCCGGTCGCCGAAGACGAGGCGATCCGCACCGTCCACGCGGCGATTGATCTTGGCGTCAATCTGCTCGACACCGCCGATGCATACGGCCTCGGCGTCAGCGAAGAACTGGTCGGCAAGGCGGTGCGGGACCGACGCGACAAGGTCTATATCGCGACCAAAGTCGGCAACTTCGCCCGGCGCGCCGGTTCACCGCTCGCCTACGACACGCCGCACCATGTCTACCTCTGCTGCGACGCCAGCCTGGGGCGGATGAAGATTGATACGATTGACTTCTACCAGTGTCACATCGGCGACCTCGCGGACCCAACCGTCTTCCTCGAAGCGTTCGCACGGCTGACGGAGCAAGGAAAGATCCGCGCCTACGGCATCTCGACGAACTCGCTCGCGGTTGCGGAAGCCTTCAACCGCGACAGCACCTGCGCGGCAATCCAACTGAACTACAGCCTCGTCAATCGCAGCGCCGAGCAGGACCTCCTGCCGTGGTGCAAGGAGCATACTGTTGGCACGCTGATTCGTGGGCCAATCGCGCAGGGCATCCTCGCCGGGAAGTTCACACCGGCATCGCGCTTCGACGACTCCGTGCGCACCGGCTGGAACGAGGGCGCGGGCCGCGAGCGCTTCCTCGCACAATTGGCGCAGGTCGAACCGTGGAAGCGCCTCGCGCGCCCCGATCGCACGCTCGCCCAGATCGCCCTCGCCTGGGTGCTCAACAATCCCGCCGTTACCTGCGCGATCCCCGGCGCGAAGGATGTTGAACAGATGCGCGCTAACGCCGCTGCCGCCGACATCACCCTGACCAACGA
>JBBSFO010000333.1:0-5955 GCA_038238655.1 Thermomicrobiales bacterium
CATGGCGACACACGCGCGGGCAGGCATCGGCCGGATCGTCCTCGGCAGCGTCGCCGAGCGGGTGATCCAGGAGGCTCATCTGCCGGTACTGCTCGTCCGGCAGGCGGTAACGACGCCCGACATCCCGGCTCACGGGTCCATCGTCGTTCCATTGGATGGTTCGCCACGGTCGGAGGCGGCGTTGCCGTATGCGGTCAATCTGGCGAAACGGCTGGATGCGTCACTCACGCTCGTGCGCGTTTGGAAAACCGCCATACCGACGATTCCCGGACCCTACGCGATTGAAATGGATCAGCAGTTATTCGTGGAAATGGAGGAGGCGACTGAGGCATTCGTCACCACCTACCTCGCGAATGTTGCGGAACGGCTGGGGGACGAGGTACCAATCCGAACGATCAGCCTGTGCGGCGACACCGCCGAGCAACTGGCCGCGTATCTGCGCAAGGAGCGGCCCGGCCTTGTCGTCATGGGCGCCCACGGGCGTGGCGGCATACCACGCTGGGTGATGGGTAGTGTGGCCATCGCATTGGTCCGCACCGCTGTCAGCCCGGTCCTGCTTATCGGCGATGCATGTATCCGCGCAGCCGAGCAAACGACTGCGCTCGCGGAGACTATTGGGACACACTGACCCTACCGCACGCCAGAACGTATCCGACGCAGGGAAGCAACGAGGTGCGGAGATTTCCGCCCTCGTTTCTTTGTATCATCCGGGAACCACATGCACGCGCACTTCGTCCTTTACGAAGAGGTGGGCAATTCGGTACAGTAGTGTCCGTCATGTTCCTCGGAGATGATTGATACCCTGGTGCCCCGACCGCACGCAGCCATCATGTGCCGTTCGGGCGCGGCGGCGCGTACACGGGTAAACCCGACAGTGATGCGCCATCTGGCCGATGCAGGCGAGACGGCAGGGAAGGATGGCAGAGAGCATGGGAGATTCCCGCCCACCCGGCATACCGCCGGACGCTGCGGAACCGGTGATCCCCACGAGCGAGCGAGCGATGCCGACCGCGCTGTTCGAGGATCGCTACCGAATCGAACGCGTGATTGGCGAGGGCGCATTCGGGCGGGTCTATCTCGCGCTGGACAATCGCCTGCGGCGCAACGTCGCCATCAAGGAACTGCTTGCCAGCCGGAGCACCACCGATCACGCAACATACGAGCGGTATCTGGAGCGATTCCAGCGCGAGGCCCGCGCGACCGGCATGATCCAGCACCCGAATGTTGTGACGGTCTACGATCTCCATGTGGACGCGGCGGGGAACAACTACCTCGTAATGGAGTATGTGGACGGCACGAACCTGCGCGATCTGCTCGCACAGGTTGGCACGCTCCCTCTCAGCCGCGCGACCGCGATCGCCACCGATCTGGCACGCGCGCTGGAAGCGGTGCACGAGCAGGAAATCGTCCACCGCGACATCAAACCCGCGAACATCATGATGACGCGGCGTGGTGTGGCGAAACTGATGGACTTCGGCATCGCGCAAGTTGGACACGAAAGTCTACGCACGCAGGTCGGTTCCTGCCATCCCGGCACGCCGATCTACATGAGCCCGGAGCAGTCGTCCGGCTACGGCTACATTGACGGTCGCTCCGATCTGTACAGCCTCGGCCTTATCCTCTACGAAATGCTGGCCGGCGAGCCGTATGCGCGCCGCCGCCAACCACTCGGTGTGTTGCGGAATGAACTACCGGCCCCGGTGGTGGCGATCGTGGATCGGGCGCTGGCCCGCGAGGTGGACGCGCGCTACCAGAGCGCAAACGATTTCCTAACCGATCTCGACGCGCTTGGCATGGCAACGCCCCCCCCGACAGAAACCACGACGCTCCCGGACAACGGTCAAACGCGCGTCGGCGCGCCGCCCCTGCCGGCGTGGCCGACCGGGCCGAGAACGGTCGCCCCGCCGACCGGTGTTCCCACCGTATACGGTGGCCCGGCATTGGGAGGCACGACGGGCGCGCCGTTGTATGCACCGAACGCGCCCGGACCCGTGGGCGGATACCCACCGCCCGCATACCCGTCCGCGCCGGGGTATGCTCAACCACCATACGGCCCGCCACCGTCGCGCGGCAACCGTGGCCTGCTCTTCGGAATCGGCGGCGCACTCGTCGCCGTGCTCGCGGTCGTTGCAGGCTTTGCCATCTTCGCGCGTGGCGGGAACGATGTGACCGCGACCGCGACGGTCAGCGCCCCAACATCCGCCCCCGCCGCAACGCCGACCTTCGCTGTCGCGAATGTGCGCCCGACGACGGTGGCGACCGCATCTAGCAGCGCAACACCGACCGCGAGTGCCACAACGGCAGCAACCGCGACCCGCGCCCCTTCCGCAACCAGTGCACCGACGACCGTATCAGCGACCGCCCGGCCAACGATCGCAGCCACCGCTGCGGCGACCGGTGTGCCCGGCAACCTGACGACGTTCACCGACCCGAAGAACCTCGTCCGGTTGCAGTATCCGGCTGGCTGGAAGCCGACCAAGATTGCGGACGACACGACCAACGTGCTCGAACTCGACGGGCCGGACAACGTGTTCTTCTTCGCCTACATTGACGACCCACAGCAGGGGACAATTGGGGACGAGATTCAGATCATCAAGAAGAATCAGGACACGGCTACCGGTTTCACGTACAGCGATCAGAAGATCACGGACACGACGATTGGCGGCGAACCGGCAAAGACCATCACGTACGGCTTCATTTCGAAAACGGACGCGACGAACACCGGAACGGGCCAGTGGTGGATCGTCAACCACGGCGGCAAGCAGTATTCGTTCCGCTCCAATTTCCCCGGCACCCACCAGCCGGAATTGAACGCGATTATCGGCTCCGTGGTCTACGGGAGCAACGGCGTCTTCGGCAAAACGACGAGCTGGACGGACCCGAAGGGCCTCGTGCAGGTGCAGTACCCGACCGGCTGGACGGTGACGACGGACCCGGACGTTAAGTCCAACGTCCTCGAACTCGATGGCCCGGACGGCACCTACTTCTTTGTGGACATCTACGATCCGCAAACCGGCACATCGCTCGCCGATGAGACACAGAACATCCGTGATAGCCACACGAAGAGTACGCAGTATACCTACGTGGACGGCAACGTGAGCGACACCAAAGTGGGCGGCGAAGCGGCGAAGACGTTCCCCTTTACCTACACCTCGAAGAAGATAGGCGCGACGACCTACAACGGCCAGGTCTGGGAGATCAACCACGGCGGCAAGGAGTTCCTGCTCACCGCCAACGTCGGATCGGCACACAAGGCGGAGGTTGACGCCATCGTCGCCTCACTCACGTTCCAGAAATAGCGTCGCCACCTACCATGCGAAACCGGGGCAATCGCTGCCCCGGTTCTCGTTTCTCATATCGTTCGTTTCGCTACGCGACCAAACGAAGTTGGACCGCCAGATTGAGAAATGCGCCGTAGCGTTCAGCCGCAGCGGTGACGGCATCCCTCTCAGTTTCGTTCAGTGGCGTAAAGAGATTCGCTTCAATGACCACGGTAGCGCTCTTTCGCGTACGCTTCCACCCGCCGACGATCTGACTATCCAGAACAATCACATTGTTGAGGACGGAAGTATCCCGCGCAGCCAATTTTTCCGTGTGCCTCGCATCAAACACGGGGCTGCGATCGGTATAGCCGACCGTGTATTCATCGAAATTCGGCAGGAAGTACGCGATCGGAGGGCGGTCTCGTGCCGCCCGTGGGGACGCGGCACACCATTCAGTCTGGCCGTCTATCACCTCACGGATCAGCGCGGGCGTGACCATTTCGAGGCCGCGCCGCGCGTCCGCCGTAGTCAATCCTGACCACCAGAGGTAATCTTTCAGCGTGGCCGGCCCGTGGCTCGTAACGTATCGCTTGGCGAGTTCGGCCAGCGCTTCGTCACGTTCCAATACCCTGGCGTGCGGCGCCCGCTCATCGAGCAACGCATACGTGTGCTGCTTGCCACGCAATGCACCACTGCAGATGACCGCGTCCAATTCCGCACGGATCATCAGCAGGCCGAGTCGCAATCCATCGCCCGTCGCAATACCGACGTGCTGGAGCGCCAAGGCGAGTTCCGCGCGTGTCAGCTGCGCGCCGCGCAGCAATGCTTTTGCCAGCGCAGCATTGCTGCGCGCGAAGGTCGCGTCGTCCAATGCCATCTTCCGATACGAATAGGCATTCACGGCATGGACGCGCGGAGCGGTGAGCGCGAGTATCCAACGAATATCGGCGGGCGTCACAAAATGCCAGGTCGGCCGCATGACATGCGTGCGCAGGATCGCTCCGTCAGCAAACGCTCGGTCTATACTCGCGTCGGTCACGCCGTTCGCGCGCTGGCCGACCGCCCATTTCGCCCCCGCATAATCCTGGGACTGGACAGCGCCCAGCCACTGCACCACATCCTCGGGCCTCGCAAGCGGCGTTTCCGCAATGCGTTGGTTGTGCAGCCGCTGGTGCGCAATGTCCATGTTTGTCATTGGCGGTCAGTATATCGTAGTTTTCGGGGGGTGGGTCCTTTCCTCAGGCAGATGTCGGGGCATCCCCGCGCCATCGCCGGTAGCCGGAGCCGGAGCGGCGCCAGTGACCGAACGGGCCGAAGAACAGGAAGAAGAGCGGCCACGCGAACCACACGACATGCGCGCCCGTCAGAATGGACAAGAGAATCAGCGCGGCCACGACAGGCACGATTGCCGCCAGCCGCCACGATGGGCGGAAGCCATGATCCGTCCGGCCCATTTCCGGCCCGCGTGACTCGGCGCGCGGCAGGTCGCCAAACAGTTCGTCCAGTTCACCGAGCGTCTTGGCTGCGTAGCAGCGATCAATCCGCTCGTCGTACTCCTGCGCGTCCAGCCGCCCCTCGGTGTAGTGCCGCCGAAGCAGTGTCGCCGTCGCCTCGCGCTCCGCGTCCGAGGCCCGCAGCCTCCGGTCGCGGCCACCGCCCGCACGTCTGCTCATGTCGTCGGTATGATTGCCATCGTTTGCGCGCATCTGTTACTCCTTTGTCGGTCGTCCGGAAGCACACTCCTATGATGCATCGCAAAAATCACAAAGCGCGGCGGCAAAACGTCACGAAATCGTCACCGACCGCCCACCGTGCGATCACCGCCGGGGCGAAGCCCGCCATAGCGCCGCGCGGCATGGCACAATGATCGTGACGCACCCCGGACCGATACGTGACGGGCGGCATGGGAGTACCGAGCGGAAGGGCACAACGATGGGAGACAAGCGAACGGTGCTCGTCGTGGACGACGACGCGACTATCGTGGATTTAATGCGCGACTTCCTCGAAGCCGAGGGTTTTCTTGTGGAGGGGGCAACGAGTGCGCGGGAAGCCCAGGCAGCGCTGGATCGCGCGACGATAGACTGCATGCTCCTCGATATCATGATGCCGGGCGAGAGCGGCTTTGAACTCTGCCGCCGGGTACGCAGGACGAGCGACGTGCCGATCCTGTTCCTGAGCGCGCGCGGCGAAGACCTCGACAAGATTCGCGGCCTCGGTCTCGGCGGCGATGATTACATCGTCAAGTCCGCCACGCCGCCGGAAGTGGTGGCGCGCGTCAAAGCGGTGCTTCGCCGCACCGGCGGCAAGGAGATAATGCAAGATGCCGTGCTGGACTACGGTCGTCTCGCGCTCGATGCACGGGCGCGCGAGGTGCGGGTGAACGGCGCGCCCGTCTCCCTCACCCCACGGGAGTTCGACATCCTCTCCCTGCTCGCCGGGCATCCACGTCAGGTCTTCACCTACGAGCAACTGCTCGATCATTTCTGGGGCGGCATCGGCGACCGTCACACCGTCACCGTCCACATCGGCCGGATGCGCGAGAAGATCGAGGCGGACCCGAGCGCCCCCGCAGTGATCGTGACGATCTGGGGCGTCGGGTACCGCTTCGAGGGGAAGCAGCGATGAAGCGCATCGGCATCCGCAGATTTATGATCGTGGGGATGCTGACCTTTTTCGTCTTGCCCGCCCTAAC
>JBBSFO010000334.1:0-5944 GCA_038238655.1 Thermomicrobiales bacterium
CTCTGGCCTGTCCAGTCGCCCACCACCGGGATGTCGCCCGGCGAGCCGAAGGCGAAGGCGAAGTTCACCGCCGGGGCGTCGTTGCTGTTGCTGAGATAGAACGCGCCACCTCGGAAAATACCGATCGTCTGCTTCCCCTGGCCTGTCCAGTCACCGCAGATTGGAATGTCGCCCGGCGAGCCGAAGGCAACCGCGAGCGTGACATTCGGCGTTGTGGTGCTGTTACTCATGTAGAAAACACCGTTACGGTAGATGCCGGGATTCTTGTGACCCGTACCGAACCAGTCGCACATCAACGGGATATCGGTGTTGGTGCCGAAGGCGAATGAGGTCGTCGGATTACCGCTGGAGACGCTGTTGCGCAGATACCAGGAGCCGCCACGCCAGATACCGATGCCGGTACCCGTGACCGGAGGCGGCACCGCGAGCGCCGTGGAAAAGGCCGAGGTATTGTTCGTACCGGTCGGGGTCGCCGTTGCGGTGATGAAGCCCATGGACGGATCAACGTTGATCGCGTTGTTGATCCTCGCCACACCGCTTCCATCCGAGGTCGGAAAGAACGAGCCGAGATACACTTTCCCCTGGCTCGTCGCTGTCGAATTGTTGAAGAGATCAATGCGGAAAAGGGTGTTCGCAGGTCCACTGACCGTCCCGGTAACCGTGACCTGATTGCCGCCGACCGGAGCCGCACCGGTCAGATTTGGTGCGGGCTGCCCATTGTTGCCACCAGAGATCAGCCGGATACTCTCGGCTCCATTTGCGTAGATCGGGTTGGCGACGATCGCATCACCCGTAGCGCCGTTGACGAGCACGCCTTGCTGGGTATTGTTGGCGATCACATTGCTATCAACGACGTTGTTGTTCGCGCCGTCAAGCTGGACGCCACGGTTGCCGTTCCCGAGCGCATTGGTGCCGGAGACATCCGTGCCGATGTAGTTTCCCTGGATGAGGTTGTTGCTCACGGCGGGCGGCGTGCTGGCCGCCGGCGGGATATAAAAGCCGTTGAGGTAGATACCCGAATCTCTGTTTCCGGAGATGATATTGCGCGCGCCAGCCGCCGTGCCGCCGATTGCATTGCCACTCACACCGGCGATTGAGACCCCGACGCTGTTTGGGACAGCCCCTGTCCCCGCCGCATTTGTACCAATGAAGTTGCCTTGAACGGTATTGCTCTGCGCCACAGCCCGCGCGTCGAGGATATTGATGCTGACGCCCTGCGTATTGCCGGAGATCACGTTGCGCGCCCCGGTTGCCGTGCCGCCGACCAAGTTACCGCTCGCGTTCGTGATCGTCATCCCGGTGCCGTTGGCAACTGCGGCAGTCCCGCTCGTATTGGTGCCGATGTAGTTCCCCTGCACAACATTGCCGCTCGCCGTCTTCAACGAGTTATCGAGGGTGCTCCGCCCGTCAATGGCGACCCCATTCGAAATGGAGTTGCCGGAGATGATGTTCCGGTCGGCGGCGGTTGTCCCACCGACGGTGTTGTTGCTGGCAGCGGCGATATAGACACCCGCACCGTTCGAGATCCCGACGCCGCCCGTCTTGTCCGTGCCGATCAAGTTACCCTTCACGACATTGTTCTGGGTGGGGAAGCCGTCGCTCCCGTCAATCGCGAGACCGGTACTGTTAAGGCCCTGACGGCTGTTGCCCGAGATAATGTTGCCCGGCCCGATGATGTTACCGCTCGCGCCCCGGATGTAGATACCCGCGTCGCAGTGGCCCACGGGAGTGGTGCCATTGACATCCAGCCCGATGTAATTTCCCTGCACCACGTTGCCCGTTGCGGTGCCTGTGAGACCGACGATCGTCAAATTACCGTTGTAATTGCCGGAAATGATGTTGCGGTCTCCGGGGTTGGGGCCACCGATGGTGTTGTTGCTCGCACTGCCCCCCGCCGCCCCTCCTGCGGCGGAGATCGCGACTCCGACGTTCTGCGGGATACCGTTGCTGAGGAGAACCTGCGCCGTACCCGTCGCATCGGTGCCGATGAAATTCCCCCGTACACTATTGGAGGTAACATTCCCGGTGTTGGTATCGAGGGCGATGCCATTAGTCGTATTGCCGGAGATGACATTGCCCGGCCCAATAGTATTGCCGCTCGCGCTGGTGACAAAAATACCGACCGCGTTCGGAGCGGCTGATCTGCCGCTCGTGTCGGTGCCAACGAAGTTCCCCTGGATCTGATTGCCGGTCGCCCCGCCGCCGATAAAGATGCCGCTGTTCGAGTTACCGGAGATGATGTTGCGGTTCGCCGCAGTGGTGCCGCCAATCGTATTGCTGTTCGCCGTGTTGATGTTGACACCGATGACGTTGGATGTGAGGACGCAGTTCTGCACCACGTTGCTGTTGCTACCGATGTAGATGCCCGAGCCGACGAAGCCCGCGATGACAAAGCCGATGACCGTCGTGCTGCCGCCGAACAGTTTGAAGCCAATACCGCCGACACCCGCATTGCCGCCATTGAGGGTGATGATTGGCCCGCCGGCATATCCTGGCTGGGTCGTGGCGTTGATCGTAACGTTCGCGGCCGTAACGGCGGGAAGCGCACTACCGAGGAAAATCGTCTGTGCCCCCGAGCCAATGGAAACGTTGATCGTATCGAACGCGCCCGTGTTGGCCTGATCAATCGCATCCCGCAACGAACCACTACCACTGTCCGCAGTGGTCCCGACTGTGTAGGTTGCCGCGTGCACCACCGTACCGGGCAGCGTCGGCAACAACAAGAACGTAAGCAGCGCCACCAGCGCGACACGACACGTCCAACGCGAGAACCGCACATGCATGATTTTCCCCTATTTTCCTTCGGTGCAAATTTGCGTCCCGCGAACACTCTGAAAAGTATCCGTATCTGCGCGAACAGTGTCAAGAAGAATTCGTGTCTCGTTTGAATTGATGCCCAAACGAGATTCATTGCCAAGAGAAAGCAACGTCGTGAGCGTCCGCGCGGAGGAGGGCAACGCGGGTTAGGAGGAACGTGACCCGGCAACGACCGGACTACCGACCGGCACATGTGGTGAAGCGGTATCGTCCGGGAGCAATGCGGCATGCGTCGTCGCCATCAGGCGCTTGCGACCGAGCAGGATGAATGGTCGTTCTACGAAGAAATAGGAGAGCGTGCCGAGGATGAGGACGGCGACCGTCGTGAGCAATAGGACGCGGGTGAACCGCTGCTCCGGTGGCAGGGCAGCAATGCCCGGATACTTGTTGAAGAGGGCGACAAGCGGCATATGCCACAAAAAGACCGAGTAGCCGATAACGCCGATGAATCGGAGCGGCGCGAGGCCCAGCAGTGTCTGGAGCCAGGTGCTCCCAACAATAACGCCACCGAGAACAAGGGTGAATCCCACCGCGACCACGATGTTTTTGAGGTAATCGTGCATCAGGCCGGTCGGCTGCGCGATCTTGTTCATCGAAACGAGGACGATCACCCAACCAAACACGAAATACAGCGTTCCCATCCATTCCACCGTCAGATACCGGAGGAAGCGGTAGGCTCCCGTCTCCGTTTTGAATTGCCAGTACAAACTCGCGAGGGTGATCCCGAGGCCGAAATCAACAAAGAGCGCCGGGAATTGCTGCGCGAGAAATGAGCGGATCGTCGGTTCGTCCACGCCGTACTGTGCGACCGTACCCTGGTATGCACGGACAACCGGCCCGAGGGAATGGCGACAAAGATACACCCAACCCAGCGTGCAAATTGTCAGCACGGGGAGCGTCACCAGCCAGCGATTGCGGACGAAGAGCCGTACCGCCCACGGCAACACAAGCACGAAGAACGCGAAGATCGTCAGGACCCCCAATGAGCCATTGATCGTGTAATCCGCCGCAGAAAGCGGGAAGAGATACTGCGTGAACGTGAGATGCGCGCCAAGAATAAACGCGCCGACACTGCTGTACACGAACTGGGACGGAATCAGGGAGGGGGTGAGAAAGAGCAGCATGACGAAGAGGCAACCGTAGTATGCGGGTACGATGCGGAAGAACCGATGCCGGAAGTAGGCCCGCACGCTCCGCTGCGGTGTGCCGTCGGTCTCTGGACGCAGCCACGACCGTGCGAGCAGGAAGCCACTGAGGACGAGAAACAAATCAATGCCAACGAATCCGGTGTTCAGATAGGGTGTGATGCGCACCGGTGAATCGTTGAAGAGATTCTTGATCACAACCTCCGGCGTGCCGGAAAGTGCCCAGATATGCGCTACGACGATGAAGATGATCCCGATCCCACGAAGTCCGTCGAGGTACGATGCTCTCGGGCCGGAACGTGCGGGCAATGCAAAGGGATGCAGGAACCGCGATTCCCGATGCACAACGGGAACGGTGTGCGTGGGACTACTGGCCGCTTCCTGAAATTCCCCCGGAGTCAAAACCGCATGCGTACGCGAGGGCTGCGCGCGGCCCAGAGCCATAAACGGCTTTTCCACTGCCAGATACAGCACGCTGCTCCATACCGCGAGCGCTCCCGCAGCAGCAAGAAGCAGGAGCGGGAACCGGTGCGCCGGTGTGAACGAGGCGAAGACCGGGAGGCTACCAATGGTGGTGATTACTGCCACATGCCACAAATAAATCGAATAGCCAAGCACACCGACCAACCGCAACGGCGTGAAACTGAACGCCGTCTGGAGCCACTTCGCACCAAAGAGCAGCCCGGCCATCATCAGTGTGAAACCGAGCGCGAATGGGATGCCATGGAAGTAATACGGCACCCATCCCTTCGGATCCTCAATGTACTTCACGTAGTCGAACCCGATCTGCGCGGCGTACCAACTCACCTTGTTCATGGCATACAGCACGATGACCGTGCCAACGACAAAGTAGGTGGTGCCCGCCCACGGCGTCGTCAGCGCGCGGAACAGGCGGGGGGAGGGAATCTTCAACTGCCAGCGGACATAGAGGTTCGCGAGCGTGATCCCGAGCGCGAAATGAAGGAAGTGACCCGGATACTGGTATGACAGGATATAGCGCACCGCGCCCTGCGGGATAAATGGCGGGCTGAAATAGTTCTGGTAGAAATGAACGACCGGGCTGATCGAACTGCGGCAAAGGATAAGCCACACACCATTGAGAAGCGCGGCAAGGGGTAGCGCGATCATCCAGCGATTGCGGACAAAGGCGCGGACGAAGAAGGGCAACGTCACGTAAAACATCGCCTCGATCGTCAGCGTCCAGAACTGGGCATCCACGCCGAACGATCCCGCCGAGAACGGGAAGGCATATTGCAGGAATCCGAGATGGGCGAGAATGGAAAGGGTGCCGAAATGCCCCGTGATAGACGCGACCGAGATATAACCGGGCGTGAGCAGGAGCAGGGTCAGGAAAAGGCAAACGTAGTATGCGGGCACGATGCGGAAGATGCGCTGCTTGAAATATCGCTTGAGGCTCGGCTTGGGCGCACCGAGATAATCCGACCGCATCCAGTGTTGTGCGAGCAGGAATCCGCTCAGTACAAAGAAGAGATCTACCCCGACACCCATATAGGCAATAAGGCCGGACAGGCTGACGACATACTGGATGCCCGGCACCGTAATGAGATACTGCGGCGCGCCCGCGTGCCCCCAGGAGTGGATCGTCAGGACGAAGAGCACGGCAATCGCACGAAGCCCATCAAGATAGCTGAGCGATGAACCGGAGCTTGGGTTGACGACAAACAGGCGGAGAACCTTCTGATTAATCGCCCGCAGGGTTTCCATAATTCTACAATCCTTTTCGGCAAGGGTGCGGATGCGGGCGTTTCGCCACTGCTATACACCTCACCGTATCACAATGCTGCCGCATTCCCCGCGCGAGTATAAGGAACATCGGACGCTGCCGCAAACGCGTCAGCAGCGGACACGAGGGAAGCCAAAGACGAGGGGTCGCTGCCTACTTGCCTACTGCCAAAGTTGACAGCGCTTCATGGCTCATCTATGCTGCGCGGGCAGAAACCCGTCCGGAGGGTAGGGGAGTC
>JBBSFO010000335.1:0-5934 GCA_038238655.1 Thermomicrobiales bacterium
GACCATGTGCCGCAGATGGTGGAGGACACGCCGTATGGGCATCGGGGGCGGGCGCACGCGATCGGCTACATGCAAGGGCTGCTGGACGCCATCGAAGCGTTCGGGAAGTAACGAGTAACGAGTAACGAGTAACGAGTGGCATGGCCCCCGTCTCGTTACTCGTTACTCGTTACTGAGGTTTGGGGTGGGTAAATTCCGGTACGGTTCTTGCGAAATCCGAGACGCCACCACTTCATGGCAGGATGTACTCAGGAGAAAGGAAACGGCAGATCGGATGACGGTAAAGATCGAGGGCGTTTCGGAGTTAACATTGCAGGTCACGAACCTCGACGCATCGGAGCGGTGGTACACGGAAAATCTCGGCCTCCCGGTCGTCGGGCGGCAGCCGGAAAATGGATTTGTCTGGCTGAAGGCGGGCGAGTGGACGCGGCTCGGCCTCTGGCTCCCCGGCGAGCGGCAGTTTGGGGATGAGCCGGGCGCACATGTCCATTTCGCGATGCGCGTCCACCGAGACGATTTGCCAACGCTTGCGGAAGAACTGCGCGGTAATGGATTGCCAGTCGAAGGCCCGGTCCACCACGACGGCAAGGACAGCAGTATCTACATCAAAGACCCAGACGGTCACATGATCGAGTTCTTCGACTACGAGCCACAGAAAGACCAACCCGGGAAGTAACGAGTAATGAGTAGCGAGTAACGAGAAGAACGGGGCCACTCGTTACGCGCTACTCGTTACTCGGAAAGGGGGGCGCTTCGTCGTCGTCGAGGATTTGCGCGTCGAAAAGGTTGGCGAGGCGCTGGATGTGCGCATCGGCTTCCTCTGCTGTGACAGCAGGTGTCGGGACGGGTTGTGCCGGAACGGTACGAGCGCCGTTCGATGGTGGGGGCGGTTCGACCACAAGGGGCGGGGAGAGCGGCGCAATCGTCGCCATCGGTGGCGGCGTAGATGACGCCACGGGTCGGAGCGGCCTGCCATTGCGCGCCGAAACCATCGCCGGGCGATCGCCGATTAATTCACACGTCACGCGTACCGGCTGGCCGACAAGCGGGCTAATCACCTTTTCGAGGAGCAAACGCGTCTCGTCCTGAATCATGTGGTCGTAATAGAATTTGCCTGCCGTGGCGAGAACGATGAGATTACCGCGTATTTCGTGTGGGTCAACGTCGTTCAGGATGGCCCGTGTCTTCGCGCTGCCTTCCATCTTCACGCCCTGCTTGATCCGTCCCCAGACTTCGTGCAATCGCTCGACGGTCAAATCGCCGCTCGCGGCCACCGGGGTATCATTCGCGTCTGTGGCAGCCGGGAGCGGCGCAGGTGGGATGGGTGGCGTGTCGTGCTCCGGCCGAAAGCGGTCGGGGCGGAGCGCGACGAGCGGCATCGCCGGATCGGCCGTGGGCGGCGCGGGTCGGTCGGCAGTCGGTCGGTCAGGCCGGGCGGCGCTGATCGGTATTGGTGTCGGCGTAGTGGAAGAAACCGGTGTCGCAGCCGGGATGCTCTGCACGAGTTGCGCGGGCGGGACAGACTGCCCGCTCCGCATCAGCACGGCATCCACGACGGCGAGTTCGAGTGGCAGATGGCCGTACGCGGTATGCTTCAGGCGGAACTCGACTTGGCTGAACAGTTTGGTGATGTACGCGACCTCGGCGGGCGCGAACTTCCCGACACGCTCCTGAACCGCAGTGTCCGCGATCTCGCTCGCGCGTGGCACGGCGTAGGCGGCGTACAGGAGCGCGCGGAAGGCGGCGACGATCTGCCCCGCCAATACGCCCGGCTCGACGCCTGACTCGCTCGCGGCGTTGATCGCGGCGATCCCTGCACCGGCATCGCGAGCGGCGAGTGCGTCAATGATTGCCAGCACCCGCTCGTTCGATCCTGCACCGAGCACATTGCGCACCGTTTCGATCGTGATGCCGTCGCCGGATGAGCCATACGATGCGAGCGTATCGAGCAGACTGAGTGCATCGCGCATCGAGCCGGTCGCCTGCCGGGCGATGGCGGCGAGCGCGTCATCGCTGGCAACCAGCCCTTCGCGCGCGCAGATGCGCCGCATCAGCCCGGTCATCGCTGGGGCGGGGATGCGATGGAAATCGAACCGCTGGCAGCGTGACGCCACGGTGTCGAGCAGTTTTTCCGGCTCCGTCGTGCAAAGGACAAATTTCGCGTGCGGCGGCGGTTCTTCGAGCGTCTTCAAAAAGGCATTCCAGGCAGCCGGGGTCAGTTGATGGCACTCGTCAATGATGTAGAAACGGTAGCGCAGTTGTGCTGGGTTGAACTGCACGGTTTCGCGCAGTTGGCGGATCTCATCAATGCCGCGGTTGGAAGCGGCGTCAATTTCGATCAAATCCATCGTCCGCCCCTCAACGATGGCGCGGCATGCCTCGCACTGATTGCAGGGGCGGTTGTCCGGGTCGGGGTTGAGGCAGTTGGCCGCTTTGGCGAGCAGGCGGGCGGTGCTCGTTTTGCCGGTACCGCGTGGCCCGCAGAACAGGTAGGCGTGCGCGAGCCGCCCCTGCTTGATCGCGCTCTTCAGGGTGCGGGTGATGTGTTCCTGCCCGATCAGTTCATCCGCGTCGAATGTGGTGGGGCGGTAGACACGATATAACGTCTGCATCGCGGGTTTTTCGGCGTCCATGCTGCCTCTCGTCATGCGGGGCGGGGCCACGGGAAGGTGGCATCGGCGTGCCCCGCGCGGGTGTTCGTTCAGGTTGCAGTATCGCCGAATCGGGGCGGGGTGGCAACCGCATACACTTGACGCGCGGCGTAGAATAGAAAGCACGGAACACCACAATATGCGTGCGAATAGTACGTTTGCACGCGATCCACCTTCGAGGCTTGTCGCCGATTTACGGGAGGGCACATGCGCACCACACCGGCGGGTCAGTCATCGTATCGGTTGAGTCGGCGCGGCTTTCTCGCCGCTGCGGGGGCGAGTGCCGCCACCGCGATTCTCGCCGCGTGCGGCGGTACGACCGGCCCCGCGACGCAGCAAGTGTCTCCGGTCGCGACACGTCCGGCCTCGGTCGGTCAAACCTCGCCCGCTGCCGCGCCGTCGCCCGCTGCGGCAGCATCGCCCGCCGCGACGGTGCAAGCGAAGACGGGCGGGAAACTCGTCATCCGCTGGTGGACGGGCGATCCGCCCGACCTCGATCCGTACCTCAATGTCACCTTCCGCTCGCAGGAGTTCGGCGGCTTCTTTTATAGTCGTTTGCTGAAGTATGACAGCGGCCCGACGATTGCACCGAACAACTTCGTCCCCGTGCCCGACCTCGCCGAAAAATATGACGTCTCCCCGGATGGCCTGACCTACACCTTCACGATTCGCGCCAACGCGAAGTGGCAGAACAAGGACCCGATGAACGGGCGCGCCGTCACTGCCGACGATGTCGTCTATTCGTTTGACCGCTTCCGCAAGGTCTCGCCGAACAAGAATTACTTCGACGTCGTCAAAGAGGTGAAAGCGACCGACAAAAGCACCGTCGTTTTCACGCTCAACAATGTCTTCGCTCCCTTTGAGAACTCGGTCGCCGCGCCGGTCTTCTACATCATGCCGAAGGAAGTGATCGAGGCGGACGGCGACGCGCGCAAGCGCGTAATCGGCAGCGGGCCATGGATCTTCGACAAATACGACAAGGGCGTGCAGGTCGTCGCCAAGCGTAACCCCGATTATTACGTTACCGGCACGCCGTACGTGGACGAAGTGGACCTGCTGATCGTGCCGGAGGATGCAACGGCGGTCGCCAATATGCGCGCGAAGCAGATTGACATCAATGCCCTTTCGCAGTCCGATCGCAAGGGACTCGTCTCCTCGAATCCCGAGATCAAACTGCTCGATTACCCGCAAAATCAGATCTACTTCCTGTATTGGCGGGTAGACGCGCCGCCATTCAACGACATCCGCGTGCGGCAGGCCGTCTCGCTGGCATTGGATCGGGACGAGATGATCAGCGTGCTCTGGGAAGGTACCGGCTTTCTCAACAACGCGCTCCCGGCGGGCCAGAAAGCGTTTTATCTGGACCCGCGCAGCGCAGAGATGGGGCCAAGCGCGAAGTACTTCAAGCGCGACGTGGACGCGGCAAAGAAATTGCTCGCCGACGCGGGCTTTGCGGGCGGCCTCAAGGTGCCGATCATCTCCAGTCTGAACGCGTATGGGAACACCTTCAACAGCAGCGTCGAGTTGGTCATCAAGCAACTCAAAGACGCGGGTATCCAGGCGGACCTGCGGCCGCAGGATTACGCCGCCTACATCGGCAGCACCTTCCTCGGCAAGTTCGATCCGGGAACGATGGTCTGGGGCCTGGAAACGCCGTTCCAAGAGCCGCACGAGTACCTGTTCAATATGTACCACCCCAAGGGCGTGCGTAACCACGCGGGCATCAACGATCCGAAACTGACCGAGATGCTCGAAAAACAGGCGGTGACGCTCGACAAGTCGGCGCGCAAGGCGATGATCTTCGACATCCAGCGGTACACCGGTGAGCAGCAATACTACGTCTTCGGCGTGGCCGGCAACACGACGATTGCCACGCAGCCGTGGGTGAAAAACTTCTTCTACCAGTCCGACTACGCGCGCGGCGGCGAGTGGGTGCCGAAAGTCTCGCTCGATGGAAAGCCGACCTGAGCAACATACCGGCGAGCATTGAAAGGAATTGTGGGTACAGCGTGCAATAGCCTTGCCCCACGCGGGGCAAGGCGTTTAGGATACGGGCATCGTCCATTGTCCCGAGGTCGTATGATGCCGCCGGGTGATATGCGACCTCGCCGCAGCGTCGAGGAGGATGTCGCATGGCCGCACCAGTCCGCACGGAGACGATTGATCAGGAACGCGCCCGCCGGATGGCAGGCTCCGCGACGCTCCACGCCCGCGCCACGACAACGTTCCCGGACGGCGTCACACACGACGGGCGGTACATGGAGCCGTTTCCGCTCTACTGCACCCACGCCAAAGGGCCGCGCAAGTGGGATGTGGACGGCAACGAGTACATAGACTACTTCGGCGGGCACGGCGCGCTGCTGCTCGGTCACAGCCACCCGGCGATTGTCGAGGCGCTCCAGCGGCAGGCGGCGCTCGGGACGCACCTCGGCGCGTGCCACGAGCAGGAGATTGTCTGGGGCGAGCAGATCAAGGAAATCGTTCCCTCGGCGCGCGGCGGCATGGTCAAATTTACCGCCTCCGGCACTGAGGCGACTATGCTGGCGATGCGGATGGCCCGCGCGGTCGCCGGGAAGGATGTCATCTGCAAGGCGCAGGGCGCCTTTCACGGCTGGCACGACTACGCGACGATGGCGATGGCGCCGCCCTACAACGAGCCGAACGCCGCCGGTGTGCCGGAGGCGCTGGTGCGCACGGTCGTCAGCGTGGCGCCGCGCAACATCGGCGCGCTGACGCAGATGGTCAATAGCCGGGACGACATCGCCGCCGTTATCCTGATCGCCGATCAGGCCGGTACCGAGTACCTGAAAGCCGCCCGCAATCTCTGCGATGCGCGGGGAATCGTTCTGATCTTCGATGAGGTCGTCACCGGCTTCCGCTACGCCCCCGGCGGCGCGCAGGAGTATTACGGCGTTTTGCCCGACCTGACGACAATGGCGAAGATCGTCGCCGGTGGCCTGCCGGGCGGCGCGATCGCTGGCAATGCAGAACTTTTTGCTCCCTTCCTGCAAAGCGATGATGAGGAATGGGTACGCCACGAGCGCATCCCGCACCCCGGCACCTACAACGCCAACCCGCTCTCCGCCGCCGCCGGGATCGCCTGCCTGAACATCGTCCGGGACCCGGCGGTGCAGCAGCGCGCCACCGCTACCGCCGACGCGATCCGCGCGGGCTTCAACGCGTCGTTCGCGCGCCACGGCGTCGCGGGCAAAGCGGGCGGGCCGGTGTCGCTCATCCCCCTCACCTTCGACGCGCCGAAAATCCCGGCGCGGAAGTTCATCCA
>JBBSFO010000336.1:0-5918 GCA_038238655.1 Thermomicrobiales bacterium
CAGCGACGACTGCGGCGCCCAGCCGTTGACGTAGACATCCTGGAGCCACTGGAGAGCGGCAGCAGTACCCTCGTTATCGAAGCTGGATTTCTCATATTTCGGGTTGTCCGATGCTTCGTCGAGCGCGCCGCCCCCATGCGCCCAGAGGAGCGGGAAAAAGCGATACGGCGTGTTGCCGGCGTTCAGCTTGGCGACCATACCGTATCCGGCCTTACCCGTCTTCTCCTTGATCTGCTTGGAGAAGTTCTTCACGTCCTCCCATGTCTCCGGCCCCTTGTTGGGATCGAGGCCTGCCTTCTGGAAGATGTCTTTGTTATAGATCATCGCCATCGTCTCGTTGTTCGTCGGGATGCCGTACAGTTTTCCATTCCACGTCACGGACTTAAGCGCGCCAGGCCAGAAATTCTCCGGCTTGTAGCCGTAGTCCGCGAGGTTGATCTCCGACAGTGCGCCACTCGCTGCCAGTTCGGGGCACCATTGGATAACAATTGTGGCGGCATCGGGTCCCTGATTCGCCCGGAGCGCGACGCGCAACTTGTCGAGCATATCGTTATACGCGTATTGCTCTTCCTTGAAGGTTACATTCGGCAGCACTTTCTTCAGATTGACGATCCATTCATCGTGATACTTGGAGTCCAGCACCGTCGGATCGTCATAGGGTGTCTGCCAGTAGAGGACGTTCCCCTTGGGGGTTGCGTTCGGGGCATTCGTCGGCGAAGCGCCGCCCGTCGCTGCGGTCGTCGTGCCGCTCGGTGCGGACGCGGCGGCGGCAGGCTTGGTCGCGCCAGCAGCGGCGCTCCCCGCTACCGCCGTTGCGGCAGGTGCGGGTGCGCTCGTCACAGCGGGAACCGCCGTCTGCCCCCCCGTGCCACCTTGCAGCGCGGTCGCCTTGGGGCCAGCCGGGGTATTCGTTGCGGCGGTGCCACCACCGCACGCCGCGAGAAGTGCGGCCGCTGCGGACCCGGTCGTCAGTTTCAGAATGCCACGTCGTGTGAGGTTCTCTGCCACCGTGCTCTCCTCTTTCCTACGCTCCGATGCAACCCGGTCACGCAAACGCATGCATCGCAACCGGCATCATCGGACGAATCCATTTGTATACGCATGAGTATCCGCGCCGAATGTACATCGAACCGGGCGCAATGTCAATTAGCGCGCCAAAGGTTTGTGCAAACAACCTAACCCCCCCGGCCCCCTTCCCACGAGGAAGAGGGTGGCTCATCGCGATACTGTGGCCTTCCTATAACGCCTCGGTCTCCCAGAGGCACACTCCCACTTCCTCGCGGGGAAGGGGGCCGGGGGGTTAGGTTACTTCCGCTTCGCAATCAGGTCGTTGACCTTTTTTGCCGTATCTTTGGCCGACTGTTCGGGCGTCTTCGTCTTGAGCATCACGTCTTGCAGCATCTGCGGCACCATCAGGTTCATGATGTCGCCCGCCTCGGGGATGGCGGGGAACGAGATGCCGTACTGCATCATCTCCGTGGCGATATCGAGGAACTTGATCTCCTTGATCCGCTGCTGCTGCTCGGGGAGCGTGAACGCGTCGCGGTTGCCGGGGTTGGACGATTCGTAGGAGAGTCGGAGCGACCAGAGCGGCGAAGTCATCTCGCGCACGACGGCCTTTGCCGCGTCTACATCCTTCGCGCCCTTGAAGATGACGCAATTCCAGCCGTTGAAGACGACGGCGCGGCGCACCGGCCCCTTCGGATACAGGCTGTACGCCATCTTCTCCGCCACATCGGGCGCTTTGTTCTTGATGATCGGGTAAGCCGAGGGCTTGTCAATCATCATCGCCACTTCGCCGGAAATGAACAGGTCATAGATTTCGGTCTGCGAGTTCGTCAGTGACGATTGCGGCGCCCAGCCATTCGTGTAGACTTCCTGAATCCACTGCAACGCCTGGATGTTGCCGTCGCTGTCGAAGTTGGATTTCTCGTACTTCGGGGCGTCATCCGTCTCGTCGAGCGCCGCGCCGCCATAAGCCCACGCCATCGGCATGTAGCGGTACGGCGTATTGCCATTGTTCAGTTTCGCGACGAGGCCGAAGCCCGGCTTCCCCGTTTTCTCCTTGATCTGTTTGGAGAAGTTCTTGACGTCCTCCCACGTTTCCGGCCCCTTGGTCGGGTCAAGTCCCGCCTTCTGGAAGATCTCCTTGTTGTAGATAAAGGCCATCGTCTCATTCCGCTTTGGGATGCCGTAAAGTTTACCCTGCCAGAGCGAGCCGCGCAGTGCGCCCGGCCAGAACTGCTCCGGTCGGTAACCGAAGTCCGCGAGATTCAGTTCCAGCAGCGCGCCCGTTGCAGCCAACTCGGGCGCCCAGGTGAGTTGAATCTCCGCCATATCCGGCGTCTGATTCGCGCGGATCACCGTCCGCAGTTTGCCAAGAATATCCGCGTACGCGACCTGTTCCTCCGTTACCGTCACATTGGGCAACGTGGTTTTGATGTCTTGCAGGAATTGATCGTGGAACTTGGCGCTCGGCACATTGAGGTCGTCGTACGTCTGCTGCCAATACTTGACCGCGCCTTTGATCGCCGGGTTCGGTGTACTGAGAGGTGTCGTGCCGCTCGCGACAGACGCGGCGGGTTTCGTCCCCGCAGCAGTGGAGCCAGCCGCGCTCGTCGCGGCGGGGACGGTTGTGCTCACTGGCGCGGGAGTCTGCCCACCGGTGCCGCCCGACAATGTGCCGGAGGGTGCGGGCGTCTGGCCACCGGTGCCACCGGCGAGCGTTGTCTGTGCGGGCTTCGCGCCGCCGCTACTCGGCGTATTCGTCGCGCTGCTTCCCCCGCCACAGGCGGCGAGCAACGCGACGACGGCGGAACCCGCCGCCAGTTTCAGAACATCGCGCCGACCAAGACCACGAGATTGCTCCATGCACGTCTCCTCTTCCGCTCTGCTTTCCACTCCGATGAATCTGCGCCGGACTGGGCATGCTTACCGATGCGGCCGAACAGTTCATACGTTGTTGTATCGCTGACGGCAACGTATCACTGAGCGAAAGCGGCTGTCAACGCGCGTGCGATCCGCGCCCGTTCGTTTCGCCTGTTGGTGTAGAGTAGCGTGAGATCGGCCGTCGCTACGTCAATTGAGGGGGAAGACACATGAAAATCACGGCAATCGAGACGATCTTTGTTGATCGGTATCTCTTTGTGCAGGTTCACACGGACGCCGGCATTACCGGGCTGGGCGAGTCCGGCTCATGGGGTTTTCTGGAGGCATCGGCGGCGGTCGTTGAGACCTTCAAGCGTTACCTGATCGGCCAGGACCCCCTACGCATCGAGCACCACTGGAACTACCTGTATCGCTGGACGCACTTCCGCGGCGCGGCGATCATGGGTGCGCTTTCCGCGATTGATATCGCGCTGTGGGACATCGCGGGCAAACACTTGGGCGTGCCGTCCTACCAGTTGCTCGGCGGCAAGACGCGCGACAAGGCGCGTGTCTACTACCACGTCTTCGGCCAGACGCGCGAGGAACTTGTGCAGGGGTGTATTGACGCCAAGGAGCGCGGGTTCACAGCAGTCGGCCACCTGACGCCCTTCACCGATGATCCGCGCGACCAGCCGTACTTCAAGACGCACGCGGCCCGGATGGGCGACGCGATCGAGACGGTGCGTCAGTACCGTGAGGCGGTCGGCGACGCGGTAGATTTGTGCGTCGAGATTCACCGACAACTGACCCCTGCGGAGGCCATCGTGCTGGCGCGCGGGATCGAACCGTACCATCCCTACTTTTACGAAGACCCGACGCTGCCCGACAACTTCGATGCGATGGCGCTGATCGCGCAGCACATCACCATCCCGATCGCGACGGGCGAGCGGCTGCACACAATCTACGAGTTCGAGATGCTGCTGGCGCGCGGCGCGGTGCAGTATGTGCGGCCCGATGTCTGCATGTGCGGCGGTTTGACAGGCGCGAAGAAGATCGCTGCACTCGCGGAAGCGCGGCATGTCGGCGTCGTGCCGCACAACCCGCTCGGCCCGGTGAGCACGGCGGCGTGCATCCAGTTAGCGGCCTGCATCCCGAACTTCGCCCTGCAGGAATACCCACTCGGCGAAGACCGGGCGCCGAAGACGGAGATGGTGAAGACCACGGTGCAGCGCGAGGGCGGCTACCTCGTCATCCCGAATACACCCGGCATCGGCATCGAGCTCGCCGAGGATGCCGCTGAACGCCACCCGTACAAGCCCCGCGCCGTCATCACCCGCCTGCACGAAGACGGCTCGGTGATGGATCAATGATGAGTAGCGAGTAACGAGCAATGAGGGGGTGAATCCGACCTCATTGCTCGTTACTCATTGTTATTTCGTTGCGCTGACTTGAAGGAGCAGGGTGTTGCTCCATGGGTCTTGGACGGAGACGGCATCGTCCGTCTGGGTAGTGGTGAGGCCGGCCGACGCGATCCGGTCGAGGACTTCGCGCCGGGCGTCCTCGGTGGGAAAAATGACGGTAAAGAAGCGCAGGCCGACCATGTCCGCAGGTGCCGGGGTCGCGCCCCTGCTGTGCCAGATGTTCATCCCGATGTGGTGGTGGTAGCCACCCGCCGAGACGAAGAGCGCGGACGGCATCCCGGCAACGATATCGAAGCCAAGGATGTCGTGATAGAACGCCGCCGCTTTCGGAATGTCGCCGACCTGCAGGTGGATATGGCCGAGCCGCGTGCCCGCAGGCAGGCCGCTCCACGGCTCCCCGGCGTGCTCGGCCTCGGCCAGCAAGCCCTGAGTATCAACGGGTTCCGCCCCCATCCGCACCTGGCCATCGCGCCACGTCCACTCGTCGCGCGGCCGGTCACGGTAGACCTCAATACCATTCTCGTCAGGGTCCGACAGATACAGTGCTTCGCTGACGAGGTGATCGCCCTGGCCGAGCGGCAGGCCGAGTTCGAGCCAGTGCCGTACCCAACGGCCGAGATCCGCCCGCGTCGGCACGAGGATGGCGAAATGGTACAGGCCGGTGTAACTCGCTTGCTCGCGCGGCCACGGTCGCGCCCCCGCCCGCTCCGTCACGATCAAAAGCGGCGCCCCGGCGACGCCGAGCGTCGCGGTCGCATCGCCCTGATCGAGGAGCGCGAGGCCGATCGCCTCGGTATAAAACGCGATCGAGCGCGCGAGGTTGGAAACCGTGAGGGAAACAAGCCCCACTGCGGTGTCGGGGTTGATGGCATGTGGCGTGCTCCCCGCCACCGGGTTGGTCGTTTGTGTCGTGGGCATGCGAAGCCTCCAGTTCGATCTCGCAGATTGCGGAAGTAGGAAGTTGGTGGCGGCGGGCTTCAGCCTGCCGAACGTCATTGCGGCAGGCTGAAGTCCGCCGCCACCAATAGAGTACCAGCGTTAATCGGCGACGACGGGTGCGGTCACACCGAATCGGCCCCGAAAGGCGAGTTCCGCGAGCGGCTTGCGCGCCCGTGGCGACTGCTCGCGCTCGCGCAGATCGTCCGGCAAAGCCGCCGGATCGGCAGGGTAGCCGAGAGCAATCGCCGCAACGACTGCGTAGCTGTCGGGGATGTCGTAGGCCAATCGCGCCGCGTCCGCATCGAAGCCCGCCATCTGATGCGCATACACGTCGCTTGCCATCCCCTCGATGACGAGGTTCTCGACCGCCAGGCCGAGGTCGTACAGAGCGTGGCGATGCTCCTTGCCATCCGGTCGGCGGGTGGCGGACAACCCGAGCATGAGCACGGCGGCGTCGCGCGCCCACTCCTGATTTTTCTCATTGAGGATGCTGAGTAGGCGGGCGAACTCCGCCGCGTCGTCACGGGTGGCGACGATGAACGCCCACGGCTGGCCGTTGCCCCCGGAGGGTGCCCAGCGCGCCGCTTCGAGCATCCGGTGCAGCGTTTCCGGCGCGATCAGGCGATCGGTGAAGGCGCGCGGACTCCAGCGCTGTCGCAGCAAGGCGTGGATCGGATGGCGCGTTGCCGC
>JBBSFO010000337.1:0-5906 GCA_038238655.1 Thermomicrobiales bacterium
CCGCCCCGCCCGCTGCCGCGCCCCGCCCGACCGAGCCAATCGCGCTTCCCGCGACCACGACGCCGCAGCCGCCCTCTGGCCCTACCACGCTCCGCCCGGAGCGGCTTTCCCGACAGCAGGAACCGGCGCAGCGACCTGAACGCCCGACACCGCAGCCACAAACGGACCCCGTGCAACGGCCCGAACGTTTGGCGCGACAGCCTGAAACGATTGCGCAGCGACCCGAACGGCCCGCGCAGCAAACCGACCCCGTAGAACGTATGGTGGGACCCGAGCGCATCGCGCGGCAGGAAGAACCGGCGGAGCGACCAACGCGCCCCGAACGCTTCGCGCCGACACCGCGCGACGTGACCGCCGAACGCCCGCTCCGGCCCGAACGCATCCAGGCAGCGGTGCGTGCCGAGCCTGCCGAGGAGTCGGCGCGCCCCACGCCCGCGCCGATCGAACGGACGCTTCGCCCCGAACGCCTGAGCCGCCTGCGCGAGGTCACGCCGCCTGCATCGTCTGCACCCGAACCGGAACCGGCGGCGGAAGAACCCGCACCAACGCCGATCCGCCGCAGCGGGCGGACATTGGCGGCGGGTCGCACGCTCGCACCGGCAACACCCTCGACCGCTGCACCGCCGCCACCCGCCTCCGGACCGCCCGCTCGCCCCGCCCCCCGCGTCGAGGAACCGGCGGAGGATGACGCGGACGAGATGGAGATGGCGATGATCTCCACGACCGCCTTCTGGCGTTGGGCGCGCGGCAAGGGATACGCCGACCGACGGGCGGTCGAGGCGGCGACGGGCAAGAGCATGGATGCCATGACGCCGCGCGAGGCGTATTACCGCCTGAAGGAAGTGCTGGCGCGCGAAAGCAACGGCTGAGATGACGAGCGCGCGGGCGGTCGTGGCTGCGCCTCCAGAAACAGGCGACCGCCTTTGGACCGGGCCGTACACGCTCGCGCTCCTCAGTGCGCTGCTCTTCTTTTCTGCGTTTTATCTGCCCCTCGCAACACTCCCGAAGTATCTCAAAGATCAACGTGGCAGCGGCACCGGGGAGATCGGCCTCGTCCTCGGTCTGTTCGCCGTGACGGCGATCTTGCCACGCCCGTTTATTGGGCGGCTTGTCAATGGCGGCGTTACCCTCGCGCCGATGCTGCTCTGCGCGGCGATCTTCATGCTCGCCAATGTCTTCTATGCGGGCGCCACAACGATCCCCCTCTTGATTGCCGTCCGGCTTTTCCACGGCGGGGGAATGGCGGGATATACCACCGCCGCGCCCTCACTCGTCGCCGCGATTACCCCCGCGACACGGCGGGGCGAGGCGATGGCCTATTGGGGCGTCGCGAACACGCTGGCGCTCGCCGCCTGCCCCGCGCTCGGCCTCGCGATTGCCGGTCGCTGGGGCTATCCCGCCTGCTTCTGGGTCGCGGCGGCAGTCGGGGCGGCGGCGGTGATCGTCACTGCGCTGCTCCGCCCTCGCCGCCCGACGGCGCGCCCCACACCGCCGCCACCGGGGCCACTATTGGAATCGCGCGTCCTCCTGCCCGCTCTCGCCTGCTTCGTGATGATGCTGGGATATGGCGTGATTATCACCTTCATCATCCTCCTTGCGGATGAGCGACAGATCGCCGGGAGCGGTTTCTTCTTCACGATCTACGCGGCGGGGTTGCTCGTCTCCCGTGCGGTGGCGGGGCGGCTGTCGGACCGGCATGGGCGGTGGATCGTCGCCGTACCAGGGATTGCCTCCCTTGCCGCGTCGTTGATCGTCGCCGCGTTCGCCCACGCGCTGCCGCTGTTCGCGGTCGCGGCACTGCTCGCCGGAGCGGGGTTCGGTGCGGCGCAACCCGCCTTACTCGCCCTCACGGTAGACCTCGTCCCGCACGACCGGCGCGGCTCGGCGGTGGCGACCTACTACGTCGCGCACGAGAGCGGCATCGCGACCGGCTCCATCGCCCTCGGCTGGGTCGCGCAGGCGATCACCACCGGCGGCATGTTCACCCTCACCGGCGCGGCGCTGCTCGCCGGGATTGCCGGACTCGGCCTGTATGTGTGGCGAACTTCTGGAGAACGTTTCGCCTCTGTATGAAGATGCATGCACCCGCGCGTGGGCTTTCCAGCCTGCGTCCCTTCACGATCGAGATGGCATGATCGCCCCTACGGAATACCGACAGAGCCGGATGTCCGACATAATTACGGTAAAAGCCTGCTACCGCCCCTTCGTGTCTGCATGGGAGATGATTTCAATCTGATAAACCTGCGCGCGGTTCAGGCTATTGTGCTCGACGCGGACGCAGTCGCCGACGGTCAGCGCGCGATAGACCGCGTAATCGAGATGGACTGTCAGCAAATCCGCCTCCCCAATGTCGAGCAGGGCGGTGCCGGTGCGTCGCATGCCGCTGATCGTCCAGCGGGCATCTACGACGGACCCCTCGATCCAGACGGGGCGGGAGATCAGGGCGAGGATGCCGACGCTCGTCAACGTAAACCCCGCGACCACGCCGATGACAGCGAGAATCACCACACCGGGCGTCGGATTATGCAGCCGTACGACGACGATGATAATTCCGGTAACGAGGCAGAGTAATCCCGTGAGGAGCAGCGTCCGTCCGCTCGGGCCAGTGCGATTTCGTAACGTCATATGCGGCGATTCCACGACATGAGCGGCAAAATATCCAACTCGCAGTATCGCACACGCGGACCGATCACCAAGCCGCGCTATACTTGCGGTAGCGAGAGGGAAAGGCAGAATTGGGGGTGAGAGTGATGTTGCACACGCGAATCTGCGATTTGTTGGGAATTGCGCATCCCCTCCTGAATGCGCCGATGGCGGGGACGGCGAATGCGGCGTTGGCGGCGGCGGTCTCGGAGGCGGGCGGGATGGGCATCGTCGGCGGCTCGAACGGCGATGGCGACTGGCTGCGCGGGCAGATTCGCGCGGTGCGGGAGCGGACGAACAAGCCGTTCGGTGTCGGCTTCATCTCCTCGCGGCCGAATGTGGCGGAACTAACCGCCGTCGCCATCGCCGAGCGTGTACCCGTCATCGGCCATTCGTTCGCCGATCCGACGCCGTATGTCGCGGCGATCCACGCGGCGGGCCTCCTGATGATCGCGCAGGTGCAGACCGTCGCGCTGGCACGGACGGCGGTCGCCGCCGGGGTGGACATCATCGTCGCGCAAGGAACGGAAGCGGGCGGACACACGGGCTACAGCGGCACGCTGCCGCTCGTCCCAGCGGTCGTGGATGTGGCCGGGGGCATCCCGGTGATCGCGGCGGGCGGCATCGCGGACGGGCGCGGCCTGGCGGCGGTCTTGATGCTCGGCGCGGAGGGCGCGTGGCTCGGGTCGCGCTTCGTCGCCAGTGTCGAGGCGGAGGGGGGCAGTTGGGTGAAGGAGCGCGTCGTCGCGGCAGGCACGGACGATACAGTACTGACGAAGGCATATGACCTCGTCACCCAGTCGCCCTTCCCGCCCGGCATCGGCGACCGCGTCGTCCGCAACGACTACACCGACGCCTGGCACGGTCGCGATGACGAACTCCCCGCGCGACGCACCGAACTCCTAACCCAACTCGTCGAGGCAACGCAAGCGGGCGATGGACGCATCGCCGCGACCCGTGCGGGCAATGCCGCCGGCCTGATCCACGCTATTGAGCCAGCGGGCGACATCGTCCGCGCCATCATCGCCGAAGCGGAACGCCTCCTCCGCGACCTCCCCGGCCAGATAGTGCGGTAGGGGAATCGAACCACCAAGACACCAAGGACGCCAAGCACGGGGAATAGCACAGAGGACGTAGAGAATGCAGAGGACACAGAGAAGAGAAAATTAAGGAATTCCGCTCTGTGATCTCTGCGGTCTCTGTGTCCTCTGTGTTACGTCTCTCTTCCGTCTTGGCTTGGTATTCTGGTGGTTCAAAAAGCGAAGCCTGCTATACTGAGGTGCGCAGGTGCAGGGGGAGGAAACGTGTGGTCAGCCCGCTCCGCAAGCAGTATCTCGGCATCAAACAGCAATATCCCGATGTGATCCTCTTTTTCCACCTCGGGGACTTCTACGAGACGTTCGATGAGGACGCCATCACGCTCAATCGCGTCCTCGAAGTGACGCTGACGGGCCGCGACATGGGCAAGGGCGAGCGCATCCCGATGGCCGGCGTGCCCGTCCATGCGGCGGAGTCGTACATCGCGCGGCTCGTTGCGGCGGGCTACCGGGTGGCCGTCTGCGAGCAGATGGAGGAACCGAACGGTCGCGCGCCCGTCGAGCGCAAGGTGACGCGCGTCGTCACGCCGGGCACCGTCGTCGAGCCGGGGATGCTCGATGCGGGCACGAACAACTACCTCGCCGCTTGTGTCTCGGATGACCGCTCCGGGCGGTGCGGCATCGCCTACGCGGATATTACGACGGGCGAGTTTGCCTGCGCCGAGTTGGACGATGTAGATACACTTGCCCGCGAACTGCTGCGTATCCTGCCCGCCGAAACGCTCCTGCCGCTTGAATACCGGCACGGCCAACCCGCCCCACCCCGCCCGCCCTGGCTACCGAATGAGACGATCTTAACCCCCGTCGCGCCGAACCGCTGGCGACAGGAACGCGCCGTGGAGGCGTTAGAAAGCCATTTTCAGGTCGGCACGCTGGAAGGGCTGGGACTCACAAACATGCCGCTCGCCGTGCGCGCCGCCGGGGCGATTGTCGGCTACTTGGAAGAAACCCAGCCGAAGGCGCTCGCCCAGATGGGCCGCCTGACCGTCTACAGCACCGCGACGACGATGACGCTCGATGCGCCGACGCGCCGCAACCTCGAACTGACCGAGAGCGGTCGGGGCGACGCGCGCAAGTCGCTGATGTCCGTCCTCAACCAGACAAAAACACCGATGGGGTCGCGCCTCCTCCGTCGCTGGGTGATGCAGCCACTCGTAGATTTGCACCGGCTGCACGCGCGGCAGGAGGCGGTCGCCTTCTTTCACCGCGAAGGCTTGCTGCGCGCCGAACTGCGCGATGCATTGAAGCAAGTGGCGGATGTCGAGCGGCTGACAAACCGCACCTTGCAGGGGTATGCAGGACCGCGCGAACTGTCGCACCTCGCCCGCTCGCTCGATGCCCTACCGCAGGTGCGCGAGGCGATCACTCGCCCGCCGATCGGCGTCGGCGCGGAGGCCGCCACCAGTCGCCTCGCTCCCGTCCGCCCGCTGCTGTCGCGGCTGCCGGACTGCGCCGACCTCGTCGAATTGATCCGTGGCGCGCTCGTGGACGACCCGCCCGCCGTGCTCGGCAATCACCCCGTCATCCGCCCCGGCTACGCGCCCGATCTGGATGAGTTGCGCACGACGGTGGACGAGAAACGTGCGTGGATTGCGACATTGGAGACGACCGAGCGCGAGCGGACGGGGATTCGGAGCCTTAAAGTCGGCTTCAACAAAATCTTCGGCTACTTCCTCGAAATCTCCAACGCGTACATCGCCAATGTGCCGCCCGAATACCTGCGCAAGCAAACGCTTGTTAACGCCGAGCGGTACATCACGCCCGAACTGAAGGATGCCGAATCCATCATCCTCACCGCCGAGGAGCGGATCGCGGAGTTGGAGACGGCGGCGTACCGGAGCCTGCTCGCGCAGATCGGCGGCGCGGGCGAGCGACTGCGGACCGTCGCGGAATCCATCGCGCACCTCGACCTGTTCGCCGCACTCGCCGAAGTCGCCGCCTTCCGTGGCTACGTCCGCCCGACGCTGGACGACAGCGACACACTGGCAATCGTGGATGGGCGGCATCCGGTCGTCGAGGTGATGTTGACCGAGAAGGGCGAGACGGGCTTCGTGCCGAACGATGTGGAACTGGACGACGGAGCGTACATCCTCGTCATCACCGGGCCGAACATGGCGGGCAAGAGCACCTATCTGCGGCAGGTCGCCTTGATCGTCCTGATGGCGC
>JBBSFO010000338.1:0-5902 GCA_038238655.1 Thermomicrobiales bacterium
ATCGAGGCGGTCTTTCGTTCGTGGAACAACCAGCGCGCGATCCGCTACCGCCGCCAGAACAACATCCCGGACAGCATCGGCACGGCGGTCAACGTTCAAGCGATGGTCTACGGCAACCTCGGCGATGATTGCGCGACAGGAGTCTGCTTCACCCGCAACCCGAATACCGGGGAGCGTGGCTTATTCGGTGAATACCTGCCGAATGCGCAGGGCGAGGATGTCGTCGCCGGGGTACGCACGCCGAAACCCGTCCAGGAAATGGGCGATGATCCCGCCCTGAGCGAGGCGTACGCGCAATTGCTTGGTATCGCCGAACGCCTCGAAAAACATTACCGCGATATGCAGGACCTCGAATTTACCATCCAGCACCATGAACTCTTCATGTTGCAGACGCGCAGTGGCAAGCGCACGGGCGGCGCGGCGGTGACGATCGCGGTGGACATGGCAGACGAGGGCCTCATCAATCATCGCGAGGCCGTCAGCCGCGTGGAGCCGGCGCAGCTCGATCAGATGCTGCACCCGACGATTGATCCCGGCGCGCGCGTCCAGATCCTCGCGACGGGGCTACCCGCCTCGCCAGGCGCGGCGACCGGCAAAGTCGTCTTCGACCCCGATGAGGCGCAGCGGCGCGGGCAGGCGGGCGAGCCGGTGATCCTCGTGCGCATCGAGACCAGCCCCGAGGACTTTCACGGCATGGTCGCGGCACAGGGCGTTCTGACGGCACGCGGCGGCATGACCTCGCACGCGGCGGTCGTCGCGCGTGGCATGGGCAAGCCGTGCGTTTCCGGCTGTTCCGCGCTACAAATTGACTACGCGAAAGGGGAAGTGCATGTCGCGGAGTTCACCTTCAAGGTGGGCGACTTTATCACGATTGACGGCGCGACCGGGAACGTAATGCTCGGCAAGGTGCCGACTGTCGAACCATCGGTCGGCGGCGATCTCGCAACGCTGATGGGCTGGGCCGACGCGGAGCGCCGGTTGAAGGTGCGCGCAAACGCCGACACGCCACAGGACGCGACCGCCGCGCGCGAGTTCGGGGCGGAAGGCATCGGTCTCTGTCGCACCGAGCACATGTTCTTCCAGGGGAACCGGATTGACGCGATGCGCGCGATGATCCTCGCGACCGCGAAGGAGGAACGCGAGCGGGCGCTGGCAGAGATCGAACCGCTCCAGCGCGAAGATTTTCTCGGCATCTTTCGTGCGATGGACGGCTACCCGGTGACGATCCGCACCCTCGATCCGCCACTACACGAGTTCCTGCCGAACATGCCGGAGGAGCAGGAAGACCTTGCCGGCAAACTCGGCATCCCGGTCCAAGCAGTGCGAGACAAAGTCAACGCGCTCCACGAAGCGAACCCGATGCTCGGTTTCCGTGGCTGCCGACTGGGTATCCTCTACCCCGAAATCACGCAGATGCAGGCACGCGCGATCATCCACGCCGCGCTCGACGCCACGCGAGAGGGCGTGCAGGTCGAACCAGAGATCATGGTGCCGCTCGTTAGCACGGTGGAGGAATTGCAGCGACAGCGCGCGCTGATCGTCGAAACGATCGAGGCGGTCTTTATGGAAGCAGGCGCGCGCGTTCCGTATACGATTGGCACGATGATCGAGCTCCCCCGCGCGGCGTTGATCGCCGACGAAATCGCGGCGGAGGCGGACTTCTTCTCATTCGGCACGAACGATCTCACGCAGACGACCTTTGGCCTCAGCCGCGACGACGCGGGTCGGTTCCTGCCGATTTATGTGGATCGCGGCATCTTGCCCGCCGATCCCTTCCAAGTGCTCGATCAAGTCGGAGTCGGCAAACTCGTCGCGATGGGCACCGAACTTGGCCGACAAACGAAACCGAACCTGAAAGTCGGCATCTGCGGCGAACATGGTGGGGAGCCGTCGTCCGTCGCCTTTTGCGAGCGCATCGGCCTCGACTACGTTTCGTGCTCACCGTTTCGGGTGCCCATCGCGCGCCTCGCCGCCGCGCAAGCCGTGATTGCAGCGGGGGATGGGGACAAATAGCGCCCGGCAAATCGTGTGGGAGCGGGCTTCCAGCCTGCTCCCATCACCTATGAGATGCCCCGCACGGCATTTGCGCTATCGGATTGTACGTACATATCGTATACTTGTCGCCTGAAGGACGTTGTGGGTGCGAGCAGGCTGATTCGCGTTTCTCGAATCCTTCGTGCTGCTCAGTCGTGATACGCCTTCACAATAGCGATAGTGTAGCGGATGCGTAGGGGCGATGCTCGAACCGCCCTGCCGAGGCGGCCTTCCCGCTCTTGCGACTGGGAAAGCGATCTGGGGGGGGCGGTTCGAGCGCCGCCCCTACGAAACGATGATCTAGCCATTGGTCGCGACATGATTGCTATGAAAAAGTTATGAGGAATCTATGGCAAGCGACGATGCGATCCGGGAAATCCGTGAACGACTCGATGTTGTCGAAGTCATCGGCCAGTACACGCAACTCAAAAAGACGGGCAAGTCCTATAAGGGATCGTCGCCGTTTCGCACCGAGCGGACACCATCGTTCATCGTCTGGCCGGAGACACAGACATGGCGCGACTTCGGTAGTAACGAGGGCGGCGACATCTTTGGTTTCATCCAAAAGGTCGAAAACCTCGACTTCAAGGACGCGCTGACGCTGCTCGCCGAGCGTGCCGGGGTCGCCCTCACCCGCGCACCGGAAAAGAAGACGAGCACGGAGCAGGACGAACGGCACGAGCGGCTGCTGGCGCTCAATGAAGCCGCCGCGCTCTTTTACCAACACATGCTGAAGGTGCATCCGCAAGGCCGACCGGGCCGCGCGTACCTCGAAAAGCGCGGCATTTCGCCCGAGGTCGCCGAAGAGTTCCAGCTTGGCTACGCGCCCGATGAGTGGGAAGTGCTGACGCGGCATTTACGCGGGCGCGAATACAGCCTCGACGATGCACTCGAAATTGGCCTGCTCTCACAGCGTGACGGCGGCAACGGGCCATACGACCGCTTTCGGGGCCGGTTTCTCTTCCCGATCCGCGATCGGCAGGGCCGCGTCGTCGGCTTCGGCGGGCGGGCGCTGTCCGACGAGCAGCAGCCGAAATATCTCAATACCCCCCAATCGCCGTTGTTCGATAAGAGTCATCTCTTGTATGCAATAGACCGTGCGACTGATGCCATCCGCAAGCAGCAGGAAGTGGTGATTGTTGAGGGATATGTTGACGCATTAACGGCGCATCAATTTGGCTACAAAAACGTTGTTGCGACGATGGGCACCGCCCTGACCGAGCAGCAAGTCGGACTGGTGAAGCGGCTGGCCCCCCGCATCGTCCTCGCCCTCGATGCCGACGCGGCGGGCCAGATGGCGATGCTCCGCGCGGTGGACACATTGCGGAATGCGGTCGGCGACGACGCCGAATATGTCGTGGATGCGCGCGGGTTGGTGCGCACGCAGCGACGGCTTTCCGTGCAGATTAATGTGCTTTCGGTGCCATCCGGCAAAGACCCGGATGAGTTCATCCGCTCCGATCCAAGCGCATGGCCACCGCTGATCGCCGCCGCCGAACCCGTCCTCGATTACGTGATTCGCGCGGCGGTCGCGTCCGGCGATACGCGCACCGGGCATGGAAAGACAGCGATCATCAACCAGGTCGCGCCATTGATCCCGGAACTGACGGATCGCGTCGAACGCGATGTCTATGTCAGCATCCTCGCCCGCGCGCTCAGCGTCAGCGAGCAGTTCATCGCCAGCGCACTCCGCCAGGCGGCGCGCCCGGCGACCCGTACACCGGAATCCGCGTCACGCCCGAGCGGCCCGACACGCGAGGAATATCTGCTGTCCCTGCTCGTGCGCCACCCGAAGGCAATGCCCGATCTGCTCGTCACCGCGCCCGTCGAAGCGGCGGAAGTCTTTACGGAGACCTTTCACCGAGCGATCTGGGAAACGCTGACGATGCTCGCCAACGACGAGACCGCCTATCTGGACACGGATGCCGTCCGTGAACATCTGCCCGAAGTCCTCGCTGAAAATATCGAGCGATTGCTCTCTTACACCGAGAAGCAGGAAATGTGGTACGCCGGCCAGGTCGTCGCCGAGGCCGAAACGCTCTTGCGGAATTTGCTGCACGACTACGCGAAAGTGCGCATCGAGGAGTCGCGCGTCCTCCTCCAGGACGCACAGGCGAATGATGACCCGGAGATGGTGCGCTACTACGCCGCCGAGATGACGCGACTGACCGAACTCCTGAAACTCTATCCACCGCGAAGCAGCGTTTTCCGCGATCTCCGATCGCCCCGCAACTAAATGGCTGCACCGTTGATGCCGCAGATTTCGGCAATTGCCCGGCAGAGCGCATCGTCGTCTTCCGGGAAGACAGTGCACAGATCGAGCCAGACGGCGTTTTGTTCAACGCGCGGGATGATTGGCGGCGCGCCGAGCCGTAGCGCGCGCGCAGCGTCAGCAACCGACAGGCCACGGGCATGGGCCGCATCCGCATCGAGCGTGATGCAGAATGACGGCAGTTCCGCGCCGGGAACCGACCCACCGCCGATCGTCGCGACCGACGCACGCACGCTGACCGGCACCCCCGCGCCGATAAGTCGTTCCTGTATCGCCGCGCACCGCGCGTGCAGAGATTCCGCATCTGCGGCGATCATGCGCCAGACCGGGATGTGCGCGAAATGTTCGTCGCGCAGATAATGGCGCAATGTCTCGGCAAGACCGGCGAGCGTCGTCTTGTCCGCCCGCACGGCGCGTGCGAACGGGTGCGCCGCGCATCGGGCAACCCAATCGCGCCGCCCAAGAATAATCCCCGCTTGTGGCCCACCGAGCAATTTGTCCCCGCTCGCGCAGACGAGATGTGCGCCTGCAGCAATGCTCGCCTGCAACGTCGGCTCGGCGGCAAGGCCGAACGCCGCCGTATCAACCAGTGCGCCACTGCCGAGGTCGTCAATCACCGGGATGCCCTGCGCATCGGCAAGCGGCACGAGTTCTCCCGCGCTCGTCGTATGGACAAAGCCCTGCACGCGAAAATTGCTCGTATGCACCTTCAAGATCGCCGCTGTGCGCGGCGACGCGGCCTGCGCGTAATCGCGGAAATAGGTGCGATTCGTCGTGCCGACATCAACAAGCGTCGCGCCACTCTGCCGAAGGATGTCTGGGATGCGGAAAGAGCCACCGATTTCGACTGCTTCAGCGCGCGACACAAGCACGTCGGCACGCTCTGGTGTGATGGCAGCAGCGAGCACGAGCATCGTCGCGGCGGCATTGTTGTTGACGACCAGCGCGGCCTCACAGCCCGTCAGGGCGCGAAAGAGCGATTCCAGTTCTGCCATTCGTCCACCACGCTCCGCTGTTGCACGCTCCATTTCCAGCGGCACGTACGCCGCCGCGACTGCCATCATCGCCTCCGCCGCCGCACGACTGACGGGCGCGCGACCAAGATTCGTGTGGAGAATAACGCCGGTCGCGTTGATCACCGGCGTCAACCGTGGCGCTGCGAGTTGCGACAACGCGCGACAGACCGCACCAACAATCCGGTCGCGATCCGGTTCGTCCCCGGCCTGTACCCGGTTGCGTTCTTCTTCGATCACCGCCCGGATGATGGCGACCCGATAGCCATTCGCGATCCCGCTGGCGGCAGTGTGTACGGCGGGGTCATTCTGAATTGCACTGACGCTCGGGATACCGCGTGCGCCGTGATGCTCCGTGCCCGCCGCCATCTGCAACCCTTTCTGACATTCAACCACTACCAAGAGAATTTGGTGGCAGCAGGCTTCAGCCTGCCGCCATCCCACTCTCTTGCGTCCCGGCGCAGTCGAATCGGACGCTTCGCCGCCCACTTTGACCGTTCACCTGGCGGATTGTATCATTTCATCTGCGTTCCCCCCTTGCGCGCCTGCGGGTTCTCGTGTACAGTGTACGTACAATACGGAC
>JBBSFO010000339.1:0-5893 GCA_038238655.1 Thermomicrobiales bacterium
GAAGATCACCATTTACATGTCATACCGGCGGCGGGTGGCGAGGCGACGAACCTCACCGGTCCTCTGGATCGCGGTGTCGCTGCGTGGGAACCGCCCGCGCCCTCCGAGTCGCCCCTCTGGTCGCCGGATAGCCAGTCCGCGCTCGCCGTTTTCAACTTCGCGGGCAACACGCACTGCTACCGCATCAGCATGGACGGCGAGGCGACGCGCATCATCGGCAGCACGGGCAGCACCGGCTGGCCGACGATCAGCGCGGACGGCGCGCGACTCGTCTTCCTCTGGACCGGACCGGATACGCCGCCCGACATCTGGACGTGTGATCGGAGCGGCGGCGACCGGCGACAACTGACGCGTGCGAACAATACGCAGATGGAAGAAATCGCGGTCAGCGCGCCGGAGCGGTTCGCGGTGGCTGCGGACGACGGTCGGCAAATCGAGAGCGTCCTCTGGTTACCACCGGGCACAACGGCGGTGGACGGACCGTTCCCGACGCTCTTGCACCTGCACGGTGGGCCGCACGGCGCGGTCGGGGAGGCGTTTTCGACCCAACAGCAGATGCTCGCCACGCACGGCTTCGCGGTCTACTCGATCAACTTCCGGGGTAGCACGGGCTACGGCAAGGCATTCGCGGACTCGATCCTCGCGAACTGGGGGGCGAAGGAGCACGCGGACAGCATGGCAGCACTCAACGCCCTGATCGCGCGTGGCATCGCAGACCCGGCGCGGCTCGGCGTCTTCGGCGGCTCGTACGGCGGCTACATGACGAACTACGTCATCACCCACACCGACCGCTTCCGCGCCGCCGTGACAATGGCGACGATCAGCGACCTCGCCACTCTCTCCGGCACGACGGATCAGTGGGAGTCCATTGACTTCGACAGTGGCGGCGCACCGTGGGAGGCGGAGGCGTACTACCGGGAGCATTCCGCGATGCCACTCGTTACGCGGATCACGACGCCGCTGCTCATCCTGCACGGCGAGGAAGACTACACCTGCCGCGTGACGGAAGCGGAGCAACTCTTCGTCGCCCTGCGGAAACTGCGCCGGGAGGTCGAATTCGTCCGCTATCCCGGTGAATCGCACGGCTTCACACGCGGTCGCCCGCAGACACAGCGCGATGCACTGACGCGACTGCTCGGCTGGTTCACGGATCATCTGATGGCGTGACCATTGACACGTCCGCAGGCCAGATCAGGAGGCGGGTGCATTCGCCCGGAGGTTGGAGCGCGATCCGATGTTGGCGCATTCCGCGCAGATCTCCTCCGGGACGAGTCCGAGATTCATCAGTACGCCGAAGAGCTTGCAGCCGACGCAGAAGCCGAAGCCAGATTCCAGCGTCGCGAATACCGCGATCATCCCGACAAGAGCGAACGCAGCATTGGTGCGCTTGAAGGGAAACGCCAACGCCAGCGCGGTCAGCGCAATGCAGGCGCCGAGCGCCTGGGCAAACCGCTTGGGTGGACCGGCGACTTCTTTCGGTGGTATACCCAGCCGGGGCGTGACGAAACGGGTCGCCAACTGGCCGAGCGGGCTGAGTGTTGGCCCGGTCAGGGCACGAGCAACGAAGCCGTACGCGAGCGGCACGATCAGCCAGCGTCGGCGCGACGCCACGGTTGTTGTCGCCATCGCGACGACCCCGACGGCGACGACGCGCGCCGAAACCTCGTTGACCGGATTGGGGAATGTGAAAATATCCTTTGTCGCCATTGCTCATCCCATCTCATTGCTGCGCGGTGTTAGATACGTGGCGGCTTTTCCCGCAGAGATTCCTCCAGCAAGGTCAGTCCGGTTGGGAAGGTAGCGGTGCCGAAGCCGATGCGGACGTGACGCTCACCTCCCGCGAAGTAAGCGCTCGGCGCGAGCAGCAGGCGATCGTCGCGCAAGAGTCTGGCGCTCAGGGTCGTTGTAGACTCGTCACCTCGCCAGTGCGGGAAGGCCACCACCCCGCCACGAGGCGGCATCCATGTGAAAAGATCGGTATGGCGGTTAAGGAACGCGTCCAACAAGACGAGATTCGTCCGCGCGAGTTCTCGGTTCCTCGCGAGGATGCGGTCGGTTTGGCGAACGGCGAGGCTGGCAAGGAACTCGACCGGCGCGCCGATATAGGTGTTCAGATGCATGCGAAATGCTCGCACCGCATCGCGCACGATCGCGTTGCGCGTCGCCAGCCAACCGACGCGCAACCCCGGTAGCCCGTAGGTCTTCGAGACGCTGTTGATCACCACGGCCCGCGCGGATACGTCCACGAGGCTCGGTGGTTCGGGGGCGGCATCGAGCGGCAGACCGCGATAGATTTCGTCGCATACCAACACTGCGCCCGTGTCGTCGGCGAATGCGATGAGCCGGTCGAGGTAAGCGCGGTCCGGCACGAATCCGGTGGGGCTGTGGGGAAAGTTCACCACGATCAGGCGCGTCGCCGGACGCATCAGTCGCGCCAAGTCCGCAAGCGGTGGCTCCCAGCCCGCCCCTTCCTCGGCCGCCCACAGCGTCACGTCGGCCCCGCACCACGCCGCGACCGAGGTGAGCGGTTGGTAGACCGGACTGTGGACGATCACATGATCGCCGGGCTGGAGCAACGCCATGAAAAGCGAGGGCAGGGCATCGTCCCCGCCGCAGGTCGCCACCACCTGCTCCGGTTCGAGGCTGGTGTAGCGTGCGGCGATGGCGGCGCGCAACTCGACGCTGCCGTAGGCTGTGGTGTATCCCAGCGGGAGGTTTACGAGGCGCTCGGCAGCCCCCGGCGCCAGGTTGAGCAGGTCCGCCGTCTGGAGTGGCTCAGCGAACGAGGAGCTGAGGTTCGCGCGGGCGGTCGCCGCCGCCTCTTGATTGAAGAAGCTCTTCAGATGGAATTCGGGCATCGCGCGCATCGCGTCGCTCCTTTCACGATCCGCTCAGTAGCCCGCTTCTTTGTTAATCACATTGAGAAGTGGCTCCCCGGCCTGATACCGCCGCAAATTCTCGACAAAAAGGTCAATGCCGCGCTGGCGGGTCGCGGGCGTCGTCGCGCCATTGTGCGGGGTGACAATCGTGTTCGGCAAATCCCAGAAGGGGCTGTCCGGTGGCAGCGGTTCTTCGCCGTGCGCGTCCAGCCCCGCCCCGGCAATCCTTCCTTCTTGCAGGGCGCGCAGGAGCGCGCCATCGTCGGCGATCCCGCCGCGCGAGAAGCAAATGTAATGTGCCATCGGCTTCATCGCCCGGAACTCCGCCTCGCCGAGCATTCCGACCGTTTCGGGCGTGCGCGGGGCGGTCATCACGACGAAATCTGCCGCGCGCAGGAGATCGTGCAACCCGTCGTGGGTAAAGACCTCGTCCACGTTCGGCGTCGGCTGGGGCGTGCGCATGTGGAACGCCTTGCACTTGAGCGCCAAATCCTGCCCCGAATATCCCAGCCCAATATGCCACAGGTCAGGCCGTTCAACTCGGCGTGTGGCCGGTGCTCCCAGCGATGCGCGTCCTGGGCGCGCATCCAACCTGGCATGTCACGATTGAGCATCAGCATCAGCATGATCGCGTGCTCGGCAAGCGGGATCGCGCCGTTGCCCTTGCAACTCGTGCAGACGACCGGGCTGGCGACCATCTCGGGGAAGAGCAGCGCATCCGGCCCGGCCGCCCAACTCTGCACCCAGCGGAGGCGTTTCGCCCGCGCGAGAGCGGGCACACCGATGTTCCCGGCAATAACCTCCGCCTCCTCGATCTGTGCTTCGAGGGCGTCCCGACTGGCGAAATAACGTACGTCGGCGCTCGGCGCGGCGGCGCGGATCTGATCGAGTTGGAACTCCTTCACCTCTCCAGACACAAAAACCGTCACCATCCCTGCCTCCCTCTGTATCCTTCATTCGCCCATGCCTATGCACCGGCGCACCGCCCCATCATACCCGTGCATTCCATCCTTGGTGCAGGGCAACAGAACGGGAGGCGTCGTGCCTCTTTTCGCATTTATCGGTTTCTCACGATGCGTTTCCCATTTTCATGACATCGGGCTTGACATGGCGGTATTTACGGTGGTATATTTATATCACCGTAAATACGGTGGTGCGCGCGCATTGCCGGTCTGTTTTGTGAAGGAGTGATGTGCTATGCCATCCAGTACCGACCGCAAGCGGCTCGAAGTGCCGACCTACCTCCACGACCGCCTCGTGGAGATCGCGATTGACGAGGATCGCACGGTAGCGAGCGTCGCGCAGGAGGTGATCGCGGCAGGGTTGCAGCACTACGCGCCCGCGATCAATCCGAACCGGGACTTCCTACGGATCACGAAGCGCGCTCGAACCGCATTGGCCTTCGCCCGCGAAGAGACGATATCTTTTAATCACGCCTATATCGGCACAGAACACATCCTCCTCGGCCTGTTGCGGGAGGGCGAAGGTGTCGCGGCACGGGTACTCAACAAACTCGACGTGGATTTGGAGAAGGGCCGCGCGTTTATCCGTGATCACATTGGGCGCGGGAGCGGAGCGGTTCCTGCCCGTGAAGACCCCGCGTACGCACCGCGCGCCCGCAAAGTCCTCCACTTCGCCACCGAGGAGGCAGACTCCTACGATCACCACTTTATCGGTACGGAACATCTTTTACTCGCCCTTATACGCGTCAATGACGGAATGGCGGCACGAATGCTCTCGACCTTCGGCGTCCTGAGCGCCGTCCAGACCGAGACATTACGCGTCATGCTCGGGTATGAGTCGGAACAGTCTGTCGCATCGCTGTAGCACGCCCAATCGCGCAAAAAACAACGAGGTGGCAAGCATGTGGCTTGCTACCCCGTTATCTTTAATTCAGAAATGCGCTATCGGAACTGTCGTTAGTCGCCCGACGGATCGTTCACGAAATTCATCGGCGATTTCGGCTGCGCGCTGCGTGAAAGCATCAGTGCGCCGACGAGAAACGCCGCGATAATTACATGCCACAACAAGAGTTCTACAAAAAAGCGCATCCTCTTTCCTCCGTTCCCTGCCATACCACTTCGCGATAGCCCGTCCCATTACGTATCAGTATGCCAACGCAAAAACCGTGCCACACCGTCCCTTTGTGCCGAATTGAGATGACCGAAAGGACAGGTCTCGCTGGCCTCATTCGGTGCATACGTTCCGATCACAATTGCGTGATAGCATCGAGTCTTGACGATTGTTTGCGGAGTGTTATAACGATGCAGAGGAATGCTCGATTATCTGAAGGAATCAGCGTGGCCACTGAGCAACCCAGTGTAGCGGTCTCCCATGCGCGTTCGAGCGGCGCGGTGCGGATGCGTGAGTTTCAGGCGACGCTCATTTCGCTCCTGTACCTGCTCCCATCGCTGATCGCCTTCACCATTTTCGTCTTTTACCCCGTCATCAAATCGGTCTGGATCAGCCTCCATGCGGATAATCCGTTCGGCGGCACGTCCGATATCTACGTCGGGTTGGAGCAGTACAAGAACGCGCTCACGTCCGACAGTTACCGCAACGCGCTCAAAATCACGCTCCTGTACACGCTCTACACGGTGCCAATTGGGCTACTCGTCGCGTTGCTGCTGGCGGTGATGGCGAATCTGCGGCTGCGGGCGATCTCCGTTTACCGCGTCGCCTTCGCGATCACGATTGGCGTCTCGGTCGGGGCGGGAGCAGTGATCTTCGCCTTGTTGTACAACCCGAGCGTCGGTATCCTCAACTACCTCCTGAGCCGGATCGGTGTGCCCCCCGTCCAATGGCTGACGCACACGAACTCCGCGCTCTGGGCCATCGCCATCGGTACGATCTGGCTCGGCCTCGGCTTCAATTTCACGATCCTGTTGAGCGGATTGCAGGGCATCCCCGAAGAACTCTACGAGAGCGCGAAGATTGACGGCGCAAGTCCGGCGCGGATGTTCTTCAATGTCACGCTGCCGCTGCTCTCGCCGACGCTCTTTTTCGTCAGCGTC